>CALFBF010000107.1 GCA_937949965.1 uncultured Roseibacillus sp. | reverse complement strand
CTTTCGCCATCTCTAACGATGGCTTTGGTGTGGATGCGGGGGCAGAGAATGCGTTCAAAGAGTTCGCTCTCTAACAGTGCTGGGTAGCGGTCAAAGTCGGCTCGGAAACGCGGGCCGGGTTCCTTGGCGTGAAAGAGCCTTACCGCGATGCCAGCTTCTACCAGTTCGGAGAGAACGGCCAAGAAGGGGAGGTAGCGAGAGCCCCGTTTGACGTGGAGGTCTTTGAGATCAGCGGTGACGATCCAGAGATAGCGTTCGGTCTCGGGCAGCCATTCCTCAATGATGCGGTGGTAAATTTGCTCGTTGAGGATGAGTTCGGTCATGAGGTGTTAGACGCGGGGTTTCTTGTAATACTCGTAATCTTTACCGGCGTGGGGTTTGGCCTTGGCGACGAGTTCTTCACGTGCTTTTTCGTCTAGCTTGGTATTCTCTAACAGCGTGGCGACGTTCTTGCGAACGTGGACCTCCGAGTCGCAACCCGAGACCAAGGAGCAGATGGGGAGGGAATAGACAAAGCGGTGCATATCTTGTGCAGTCAGCCCCGTTTCTTTGGCTAGAGAGGGTCGCTTCTTAGGGGAGCGACCACTGCCAGATGCGGGAGGTCGGCCAAAGAAGGTGCCGCCAGCCATCGTCTTCATCGCAAATACTCCGTAGTCTTCCTTGAGAAGCTCAGGGAGGACGTTGACGATGTAGGAGTGATACTGGGGATCGACTAGATTCATCGGCATGAGGCAAGTGTCGAGCTTCAGCCCTCGGTCGCGGAGGCGCTGCAGGAGATGTAGATGGGCGAGGTAGGAGGTGTGTCCGGTGAAGCCGATGTAGCGCACTTTGCCTTCTTCTTTGGCTTTAAAGAATTCGTCGACGACTCCGTTGTCAAAGCGTTGGTCGACGTCTTCGGGTGTCTTAATCGAGTGGATCTGCCAGAGATCAATCCGGTCCGTTTTCATGGCACGAAGAGACTCCTCTAACTGCTCCCGTACTTCGCGACTAGTTCCCTTGGAAGTTTTGGTGGTGAGAAAGACGTGATCGCGGAAGCGTGGGGTAAGGAATTTGCCATAAAGCTCTTCCGCATTACCAGACCCATAGTTGCGGGCATTATCGAAGGAGCGTACTCCTACTTCGATCGCAGTCTCGATGATTTCTTGTGCGATTTTGTCCGAGTTCACGTGATTGCAATGGGAGCCGCCGAGGGTGAAAGCGGTAATCTTTTCACCCGTGCGACCCATGGTGCGGGTCGGCAGTGTTTTTCCCAATTTGTCAGAAGAGGCTTCCCCTTGGACCATGGAGCTGGCTGCGGCCGAGGCGGCAAGGGTGCGGAGGAACGTGCGCCGATCAGTCATATCGATAAACTAGCACGAAATACTCAGTTGCAAATGACGATTTGTGAAGACTCCTTACGGATTGCAAAGCTGCGCCCGATACGTGATGCTCTCATAGTGGCTGCTCCGCAAAACACCATCGCGCTCGTTTACGATTACGATCAGACCTTGAGTCCGAGCTACATGCAGGACGATGTTCTCTTTCCGCGCTTTGGGATTGATCCTGAACAGTTCTGGAAGAAGTGCAATGCCTTGGTAAAAGACCAGAGCTGGGATGGAGAGTTGGCCTATATGAAGTGTCTGCTCGATTACTTGGGAATGGATAATGTCAGTAACGCAGACCTTTCGAATTTAGGAAAAGACCTTCATTATTACCCCGGTGTAGACGAAATGTTCACGCAGCTAAATGGGATTCTGCGTCCCGAGCATGAGGCTGCGGGAATCAAGGTTGAGCATTACATTATCTCCTCAGGCCTGAAGGCGCTTCTGGATGGTTGTAGTTTGAAGGAACAGGTGAAAGCTATTTTTGGATGTGAGTTCGGAGAAAACTCTGATGGTTGCATTTCCTTTCCCAAACGCACCATTTCGCACACCACCAAAACACAATTTCTCTTTCGCATTAACAAGGGGATGTTGGGCTACGATCAAGACGTCAACGACCACATGCCCGCTGAGCAGCGTCCTATTCCTTTCGAGAATATGACCTATGTCGGTGATGGTCCGACTGATGTTCCTTGTTTCACCGTGATGAAAAAGAATGGAGGGCACGCAGTAGCGGTCTACAACCCCAATGACGAAACCAGACGAAGTTTTCGCAAATGTTTTCAACTTTCTGCGAGCGCAGATCGGGTCAAACACATTGCACCTGCCGATTACCGCCCAGGTAGTCATCTGCGCCTTATTCTCGAGGAAACAGTGCTGGGCATCGCCGACACCATCCTGCAGCGTCGCAGTGAAGAACGCGAGCACGCCCGCGTGGCCGCGCCTAGTTTTTAGGAATCTTCTTCGGGGAAGAAATTTCCTGCACTCGGGTAGTTTGGAGTCGGGAGGCTTTCTTTTTTCATAATAGCTTCCATTTTTTTAACCACCTTGGGATTTGCGTAAGATACGTCTATGATTTCGTTACGATCTTTTTCTAAGTTATAAAGTTCGGTGCGCCCTGCTTCCTTGAAGCGAACCGCCTTCCATTTACCTGCCCGGACAGCTTGCTTGATTCCTAGCTCATGGAGCTCGAAGTAGATGAATTCATGTTCGGGTTGTTTTTTGCCTACCAACTCCGGTAAAAAAGAAATACCTGTGGTCTGTGCTGGAGCGTCGATGCCAGCAATCTCTGCGAGAGTCGGCATCACGTCGTAGCCGGTACAGATGTGGTTACTTACTCGACCTCCGGTGACCCCACCGTTTGGCCAGTAGGCGATACAGGGGACCCGGATTCCACCTTCGTGGAGATGGCGTTTGAAGCCACGCATCCCGGCACTGCTGTTGAAGAAATTATAGTCGTGGGAACCTTCGATTGTTGAACCGTTATCGCTGGTGAAAATGACGAGAGTGTTTTCGAGCTCGCCGAGATTATCGAGTCTATCTAACAGTCGCTTGATTTCCCGATCCAACATAGTGATTCGAGCCGCGTGTTGGCGCTCAATGTCGGGCCAACCTTCATTGGCATAAAGCATTTTTTCGCGAATGAAAGGCTCATGAGAATGAGGAGTACGGTAAGACATGAAGAGAAAAAGTGGCCGTTCCTCATCGCGATGATTCTTTAAAAAATCGATGGCGAGATCCGTACGGAAGGTATCGAGGCAATCATGTTCATCTTTGTCGTAAAAAATCTCTTTGCCGTCGTGGGTATAGTGCATGCCATCGACGAAGGTGTTTACCGTATCTGTCTTGTTAGCCCATTGCTCCTGCATGGCGTATTCAAAGCCTCTTCCTTCTGCCCATGTCGAACGATCAGCAGAGTTGCCTAGGTGCCATTTTCCAAAAAACGCAGTCTGGTAGCCCCCTCCAGCTAGCATCTCAGCGAGAGTAATCTCTGATTTTTTTAGTGAAACGCGTCCCGACGAGTCGTGCTCTGGGAGGTAACCTTTATTCCCACGAATACTCACTTGACCGGCGTGAATGCCTGTTAGCAACACTGCTCTAGAAGGAGAACAAACCGATGAACCAATATAAAAATCGGTAAGCCGAACCCCGTCGCGAGCAAGTTTGTCGAGGTAAGGAGTTTTAATGGATCTCTGTCCAAAGCTCCCGAGTTCGCCATAGCCCATATCGTCGGCTAGTAGGAAAAGGATGTTAGGCTGTTTTCGAGGTTCGCGCGTTTGAGAAGGAAGGGCGAAGACTCCACTGGTCACAACGGCGAGAGCGAGAGGGATTAGGTGTTTGATAGCTGGCATCTGGATAAAGTGTTTTTAGTCTAAAAAGGAATTGGTTATGTTGCTATTATTTCACGCTGTTTAAAGGATTTTATCTCTAATTGAATCCCGATCTTGTTTAGAGAATGGAAACGTTGATGTGGGAAGTGTTAGCGGTGAAGATTTGACCTTCAAGGTGAATTCATTTATCGCACAGGGAATGAAACAAGGGAAAGAAAATTTTCGCTGAGATTATGAGCGGAACCGCTGAAAAAATTCTAAATATCGCAGAGAAATCAATTCGCGAGGGCGGAGTGCATGCTTTCAGCTTTCGTAAGATTGCTGATGAACTCGGAATCAAGAGCGCGAGTGTTCATTATCACTTTGCGACCAAGGAAGCGTTGCTATTGGCGGTCAGTGAACGGTATACACGTTTCTTCTTTCAAGCTCTGAGCCAACCCGAGGAACACAAGGACGCCTTAGGGCATTACGTGTCCGTTTTTTCGCGAGCTTTGGCCGAGGATGGGAAGGCTTGTTTGTGCGGAATTTTGGCGGCTGAATCTGGTCAGCTAGATCCTGAACTAAGAAAACTGCTTCGTGAGTTTGAGGCGAACAACATTGCGTGGCTCAAGAAGGCCTTAGCTGGCCACCAGAAAAGAGAAGCCTTAGCTTCAGTAGTTTTCTTTTCCCTCGAAGGCGCAATGACCTTTGCTGCTCTCACTGGAGATTTGGCTCATTTTACAAAAGTGGGGAAGACTCTTCGCGCTCTCATCGCGGAGTGATTTTTGCGCACCGCAGAGAGAGGTTACCACGCGTCAATGCCGCCGGTTAGATTAGTGAGATCGTTGAATCCCTGTTCAGCGAGAAAGTGGCATGCATTTGCGGATCGGATACCCGCCTTGCAGTAGATTACGATTGGTTTGTCACGTGGGATTTCGTGGAAGCGTTCTGGGAGTTCTTGCAGGGGGAGGAAGTAGGAACCTTCGATGGCGTAAGCTTCCCGCTCGGCTGGAGTGCGGACGTCGAGGAGGAGCCCTTGCCATCCCTGGGCGAGAAGGTCTCGGAAGTCGTTGGGCATCATGTCCTGATAGGGGCTATTCGCGGGACAACTATGACCTTCGTAGCGAAGCTGGGTGAGGGTCGGCTGATCACCGCAGAGTATACACTTCGGATTCCGACGCAGCTTGATATTACGGAAGTCACTACGAAGAGCATCGTAGCATATCAGTTTGCCTAGGGGAGATTCCCCGATTTTTAAGAGAACCTTGAGCGCCTCCATCGCTTGCAGAGAGCCGACGATGCCGGGGAGAGCGCCGAGGACTCCGGCTTCGGCGCAATTAGGCACTGCGTCTGCCGCTGGTGCATCGGGGAGGAGGCACCGGTAGCAGGGCCCTTCTTGAGTGGGATTGAAGACCGTGACTTGGCCATCGAATTGGAAGATAGATCCATAGATGAGAGGTTTTTTCAGAAAAAAGGCGCAATCGTTGGTGAGGTAACGAGTTGGAAAATTGTCGGAACCATCAACGATGAGATCATAATCTTTCGCTACCTCCATGGCATTGTTCACTGAGAAGCGAACCTGGTGTTGCTCGATTACGAGATCAGGGTTGAGAGATTGGAGCCGTTCTGCCGCCGCTTCTGTTTTGGCTGTTCCTACTTGTTCTTCCTTAAAAAGGATTTGGCGTTGCAGATTGGATTGATCAACGTGGTCGGGATCGACAAGGCCGATACGGCCAACTCCAGCAGCGGCTAGATAGAGAGCAGCAGGCGATCCCAGTCCACCGCATCCAATGATGAGAGCTGAAGAGCGGAGTAAGCGTTCCTGACCCTCCTCTCCGACTTGAGCCAGAAGAGTGTGCCGGAGGTAACGCTGCTGTTGAACGGGAGTCATGTTGCCGAGAATGGACACCAAAAAGCGGAAGGAGACAACCCAATGAGAGGAAGAAGCGGGAAGTTTATCCGGTTTCTGAAGCTTTTCCCCATCAAGACTCAGCGCTAATGGTCTGCTCTGCTTTCAGAGCTAGTGCGTTTTGTGATTGGAGGGCTGCAAGGAAAGGCTTAGCTTGGTAGGAAGATGAACCCTCTACGTTTCGGCTTAACTACGCTTTTGGTCGGAGCGATTGGTTTTGTTATCTTTGGTAAAATGGCTTGTGTGCGTGACACTTCTTCTCGTGGCGAGGTCTCGCGACCCGCAAAGAGTTCGCATCTAATAGCTAAGCGTAAAAGTGAGTATAAACAACGTGCACTCGCCGCGTATCCGAAAGAAGAATTGAGGCGTTTATTGGGAAAACTTCAAACGTCGTTAGGTGTAGGAATGAGTTCGAGTTTTTTATTCGGATTTTGGGAAAGTTTACAACAATTCGATGAGAAAGAATTGAATGCTCTTTGGTTAGAATTTGACCAAGACGACTACCAGAATGCCTACGCAGTAATCCGCATGATGCGTTGGGGAGGTGAAGATGGACCTAGTGCGATGCTGGCTGTTTTGGCATCAGAAAAAAGTGAGGTTCAGAGAGTAGAAGCAATCTCTGCGATGATTGCTTGGATGAATGAAGATCGTGATGCGGCATACGCTTGGTTTTTGGACCATGAGTCAGCGCTAGGAGAGAGGGTCTACTTCTTTGTGAGTGCCGATATTGAAGAGGTGCATCTGCAAGTTTTATTCAATTCCGATTATCGAAGTGCGGTTGAGAAATTTGTGGAGTCAGACTCACATTTGAAAGATGATCTTCGTGATGCTTTTGCGGGAGCAATCGCTTCTGATATTGAAAGACGAGAGCAATTACTCGCTCTGTTAGAAGAACACGATGAGAAGTTGTTACTCCGTCAAGTTCGTCAATTTATAGTGCGTAGAATGTCGCAGAATCCTGAGGAAGCGGCTGCTTTTATTGAAGAGCAGGAGATTGGAGCTGATGAGAGAAGACGGTTAATAGAGTTGCTGGAAGTAAATTGGCATTGGGCTGAACAAGTCTTCGATTAGTAGGGATGTGAGAAGAAATACTCCGAAATTCACCAAAAATAGGTGAAGGTTCATTGTGCGTCTACGGAGGTTTGGCAGGTAGGACTGGCGTCTTAATTCCTAGCTTTTTGGTAATGAACTTAGCCTTTTACGTGAGAGGTGTTCTTAGGAACTGGGTTGATTCTGATGGCAGATTATTTTGAAATTGTAGACAAGGAGAAGCGTTCGTTACGTCTGTTAAGAGTATGAACCGAGTAATTCTAGTATTGGGAACCTTTGTAGGTGGAGTGATTGTTTTTTTTATTGGGAGAGGGACTGCCGATATTACGGATACCGCTTCGAATAAAGAGAGCTTATCGCAGGTAAAGAATATTCAATCTGCAAACGTACGCGTAAGCGGGCATGAAATCGATAACTTACCTAAGCTGAATCGGCGAGGTTATGAACTTGCTCAGAGCCCACGGGCAGGTCTTGCAGTTTTAGTAGGTGAGCTCGAACGCTCACCTCTTGCGGAAATGAATTTTGAGGCTCTCTTTGGAATCTGGGATATGCTGCAATATGTTGATGTGAGCGAATTTCCTCTCTTACTTAATGAGCTAAGTGACAACAATGCCGGACAGATGGTAAGAATGATGCTATTGAATCGATGGGGGAGTGTAGATGGCCCGATGGCGATTGAAGCGATTCTTGCGGGGTCAGAAAGAGGGATTAATCCATTGGGCGCGGTGGGAGCAGTGACTGGTTGGATGATTTCTGATCCAGAGGAGGCCTATGCATGGTTTTCAGCGCACGGGGCAGAGCTTGGAACTGAGCGAGTTGGTTTGGGGCAAGATGAAATTGAAGTGATGTATCTTACTTCCCTGGCGAAGTTTGACCTAAGGGGAACGATGAGAAAACTCGATGGTTTAAGTTCAGAAATGCAAAGAGATATCATTTCCAGTTTAACGGAAGCTGTGGCATCTGATTTAGAGAAACGAGAGGAGTTGTTTTCTTTTTTAAGCGAGAGAAGAGACCCTTCATTACTTCGGGAGGCTCGGCAAAATATTGTCGATCATCTAACCTGGGCGAACCCACAAGAAACGATCCACTTTATTGATAGTGAAGAAATTGAGGCTGGTGAAAAACGCGAGTTAGAAGTTCGATTTGCAACAGACTGGGCTAGCTCAGATCCCGAAGAAGCGATGGCGTTTTTGGTAGATAGGCTTGATGAGCAAGAAAATATAGGGGACGGAGTTGCTGCTGTTTTTGGACATTGGATCGGCGATGATGAGGTGGCTGCCTCTGAGTGGTTACGTAATCAACCCGATAAGTATAGAACTGATGAGGTCTTTCAGCAGGCGGGTTTTCATCTGACCTTAGCGGGTGAGCATGAGCGTGCGATGGCGTGGGTTGATCAGTTGTTGAATGAACGTCAAAGGCAAGTAGGACGAGGTCAGATCTATCAAGCTTGGTCCCGAGTCGATAAAGATGCCGCCGCAGAGTGGCGTGCTACTTTACCAGATGAGATCGCAATAACGCTTCCTAATCTTCCTCGTGAGTAAGGGGAAAAGAGTGGGTTACCCCTGATGCCGAAGCATGGCCTCGATGAAGGGGTCGAGGTTGCCGTCCATGACGGATTGGATGTTTCCGGTCTCTTCGCTAGTGCGGAGGTCTTTGACCATCTGATAGGGCTGGAAGACGTAGGAGCGGATCTGACTTCCCCAACCGATTTCTCCTTTCTCAGAGTAGGTTCGATCGGCTTCGGCCATCTGCTTCTCTTCTTCGATCTGATAGAGTTTGGCTTTCAAGATCTGCCAAGCGAGTTCGCGATTGCGGAGCTGAGAACGCTCTTGGGTGGAACGAATCACGATGCCAGTAGGCAAATGCTTGAGGATGACGGCGGTTTCGACCTTGTTGACGTTCTGGCCGCCTTTGCCGCCTGAACGGGTGGTGGTGATTTCGACCTCGGAGTCAGGGACTTCGATCTCAATCTCGGTGGCGACTTCGGGAGTGACGTCAACAGCGGCGAAAGAGGTGTGGCGTTTGCCCGCGGCGTCGAAAGGGGAAATCCGAACAAGACGATGCACCCCGCGTTCTTGCTTGAGGTAACCATAAGCGTATTGGCCTTCGATCTGGAGAGAAACGCCGGAGATGCCCGCGCCTTCACCTTCTTGATAGTCGAGGGTAGTGACCTTGAAACCCTTGGACTCGGCCCAACGAGTATACATTCGTAGCAACATCGAGGCCCAGTCACAGGCTTCCGTGCCACCGGCTCCGGCTTGGATATTGAGGTAAGCGTTGTTCGGATCAGCAGGCTGATCGAGGAGGGTGATGAGCTCGAAGGAGTCTAACTCTTGATCAATCGCAACCGCTTCGCTCGCTGCCTCGCGAGCAGAGTCGAGGTCTTCGAACTCTTTCGCCAATTCGATGGAGGCTCCGAGGTCGTCGAGTCGTTGCTCGATTTTGAGAAAAGGATCGACCTTGGCGGCAGTGGTGTTTTTTTCGGCAATCACGCTTTGGGCGGCTGCTTGGTCATTCCAGAAGTCGGGTTTGGCCATTTTGTCTTCGAACTCGGCGAGCTTGTTCTGCAAGTCTGGGATGTCAAAGATACCTCCTGAGTTCCGATACCCGGCTCGCGAGAGACTCGGTATCGATCGCCAGGAGGTCAGCGAGTGATTGATTTTCTGCCATAGGTGCGGGTGGGTGTTAAGGGAGAGACCGGATTGGTGCAAGATTGAATCGAGTTCGAGACTCGCCTGCGCTAGTTTGCTGCCGTGGAGACTGCCACTGGAATCATCATTCGCACCCGTAAGTTGACGGAGACGAGCTTGATCGTGACTTGGTGCACCGAGGAGTGTGGGGTGATGAAGACGGTGGCGAAGGGCGCGCGGGGGAAAAAAAGCGTTTTTGCAGGGAGGTTGGATCTCTTTGTCGAGGCCGAGTTTGGCTGGGTGCGCAGCCGTAGTCAGGGTAGCGAACTCCATAGTCTGCGCGAGCTGCAAGTGATGGAATTGCGGGAAGCGATTCGCAGTGATTACGGCCGCACAGTGATGGCAGCTTATTTTGGTGAACTCGTGGAGCGTGCGGTGGAGATCGAGTGTGAGGTGCCGGAGATTTTTGATCTTCTCCGGCGGGGGTTAGATTTTTTGGCTGAAGGCGGAGAAGGGGCGCGGGCGATGCCTTTTTTTGAGAAAGAGCTCGCCGACTTTTTAGGGGTGGGCCGTGGGGCGGGATATTCCTCTCGCCTTGCTGAGGTTTTAGCCGGAGGCTATCCTCGCAGCCGAAAGGAAGCTGCCCGTATGGCAGGTTTAAACGAACGATGAGTGAGAAGCAAAAGTGGAAAGGTCGTGTGATGTCCTCGCCAGTGGGAGGGCTTATTTTGTTGGCTTCTGAAGAGGGTCTAACAGGACTTCACTTTGAGGATGGTTTTCAAGGGGATTCTTGGATTAAAGGGGAGAGTTCTTTTCTCGACCAAGCGGAGAGAGAGCTTAATGAATACTTCGCAGGAAAGCGTGAGAGTTTCGACGTCCCCATTGATTTACACGGAACCGACTTTCAGCTCTCGGTCTGGGAAGCTCTCAAGACCATCCCTTTCGGGGAGGTGGTGAGCTATCAGTTCATCGCCGATCAGATTGAAAATCCTAGGGCGGTGCGAGCGGTGGGTTTGGCTAATGGTCGTAATCCGATTTCCATTATTGTGCCGTGCCATCGCGTGATTGGTGCGAATGGTAAACTAACGGGTTATGGCGGTGGTGTGGATCGAAAGTGGCATCTCTTGGTGCACGAAAAGGCTGGTATTTTTTGCTAAGCAAACGGGTTGTAGGAGAATCTAGGGAAACTAGATCTTCTGAAAAGCTGAAAGAAAATCGGCTTGTTTCCGTTCCAAACCAGTGTTCAAAGAGACTCTTCTCTTTATGAAAAAGCCCCCATTAACTCTGCTCGCTTGTTTTTCCCTAGCCTCCGTAGCTGAGATGAACGCCTGTGGGATCCATGATTTGGTAAAACCAAACTTGAATAACTTACGTGAAGCAGCCGAGGAGGAACGTAAGAAAGAGGAGATGCGTCTCCAGAAGCTAGCGGAGGAAGAAGAGGCGAAACGGCTAGAGGAAGAGGCACGTCTCGCGGTGCTCGAAGCCATCAAAAACGACCCTTTGATTGATCCTGAAACCTTGAAGCTTCCGGGTGATAGCTCTGGTAAAGAAGAATATACCATTGAGTCGGGCGGAACTTTGGGGGCCGTGGCAGCCGAACGTTATGGTAGTTCACAATACTTCCCGATTGTTGAACATTGGAATGGAGTGAGCGCGACCAAGATTTATGTCGGGCAGAAAATCAAAACCCCCAGTCTCGCGACCATCGTGCGGGTGAAGGGAAAGGAGGTCGTAGCTCGCTATCCGGAGGAGATGAGCGCGATGTTGCAACTGCGCGAAGACTATCTCGGGATTGAGTCTGAATTGCGTGCAAGTGGAGGCACTTTGAGTGAAGGGCTTAAGTCTCAACTTGAAGAAATGCACAACTCTTCGAAGGAGATTCACAAGGGATTTCTCGTGAAACGTCCTGGCGTTCACGAGTATGCCAACGGGCTTTTGGCGCAGTGCAAGAATGTCGTGGACCAGTTGGGAGCGATCAAGAAGGGAGATCTTGGTCGTAAAAATTCTCGCATCACGCGGGTGCACACTTGCCTCAGTTACGCTCTGCGAAATGCTATGATCTGGGGTGAAGAGGATTTCAAATAGTCCGTCCCTCAATTCACTTTCTTGGAGCTTGGGCAAGATTGGGGCTTCAATGATGCTCCATTGTGGTTATCAATCCCCGCGATGAGCACAGCTTTATTCTTAAAAGGAGGGGAGATCGCCGCCGAGGATGGTCCGCTAACACGAGCGGATGTCGTGATTGAGAATGGAGTGATTCAGGCCGTTGGCTTGGAGATTCCAGTGCCGGATGAGGCGCACGTGATCGATTGCACGGGCAAGGTGATCATGCCTTCGCTCTTTGATACCCACGTTCACTTCCGCGAGCCAGGTCAGACTCACAAGGAGGACATCGCAGCGGGCACAGAGGCGGCTATCAACGGAGGCGTGACCGGGGTGGTTATGATGCCGAATACTAGTCCCGCTATCGATTCGGCGGCAGTGGTGAAGATGGTTCTTGATAAGGCCAAGGAGGTGTCTCGCATCCCCGTCTACACCTCGGGTTGTATTACGAAGGGACGTGAGGGCAAGGAGTTAGCGGCGATTGATGGCATGCGCGAGCAAGGGGTGCTCATGCTTACCGATGATGGGGATGCCGTCCCTGACTCTAATCTACTCCTGCAAGCGATGCGTTACGCCAAGGAATTTGGGATGTTCTTCGCGAGTCATTGTGAAGATCCCGCTCTCGCAGGACCTCGCGCGATGAATGAGGGGAAGAAGAGTTATCAACTCGGCATCGATGGGACCCCCGCAGCGGCGGAGGAGCTCTTTATCGATCGCGATATTCGTCTCGCTCACGCCGCTGGGGCTCACGTGCATATTCAACACGTCTCTTCGCGGATGGGCATGGAGACTATTCGTTGGTGGAAGAGCATGGGCGCCAAGGTGACCTGCGAAGTGGCTCCTCACCACCTGCTCTTTAATGAGGAAGACATCGGAGACTTCGACACGAACTACAAGATGAACCCACCGCTCCGATTGGTCTCTGATAACGAAGCTCTCTTGCAGGGGCTCAAGGATGGTGTCTTCGACCTCATCGCGACCGACCATGCGCCGCATACCGAGTTTGAGAAGAAGCAGGACTTTGTCAGCGCTCCCAATGGCTTGTCTGGATTGGAGACAGCCCTGATTTCCTTATTCGACCGCTTTGTGTCCAAGGGCGACTTATCTTGGTCGGTGATTGTGAAGTGCTACTCCGCCGAGCCCCGCCGCTTTATGAAGATGGAGCCTGTCCCGATCACAGAGAGGGGTGTCGCCGAACTTCTTGTCTTTGATCCGGAGGGGGAGACCACTTTCTCACGTGATTATCTCAAATCAAAAAGCCACAACACCCCATTTTATAATCAGACCTTGAAGGGGAGTATCGACTTAGTGGTTCTCGGTGATCAGATTTTGTTAGAGCGTTAATGTTAGAAATCTTTAGCGATGCCCTCTGTCCTACTTGTTGAAGATGAATCTGCTATTGCGGACACCATTCTTTACGCGCTTCGCACTGAGGGGTTCGAGACCCATCATGAGCTGACTGGACTCGATGGCATCGAGTGGCTGCGGAGTCACTCCTGTGATCTTGTGGTGCTTGATATCGGCTTGCCAGATATCCTCGGCTTTGATGTCTGCCGCCAAGTGCGCGAATTTTCGAAGATTCCCATTCTGTTCTTAACCGCTCGCGACTCGGAAATAGATCAGGTCTTAGGTCTTGAGCTAGGAGCGGATGATTACGTGACCAAACCCTTTTCGCCCCGTGCGGTGGTGGCGCGTATTCGCGCAATCTTGCGGCGAGTTGCTAATCCGATCTCCGTGGAGGAAGAGAGCGATGAGGGCTCTCTCTTCTTGCTTCACGATGAGGAGGGGATGACGATTACATGTCTGGGACAGGCACTTAATCTCACTGCTCACGAGTATAAGATTTTGGCTCTTCTCCTCGGTCAACCGGGTCGCACCTTTACCCGAGATCAAATCCTGATGCAGGCTTGGGAAGATCCCGGCTCGGCCATGGAGCGCACTATCGATGCTCACATCAAGACCTTGCGAGCCAAGATTCGTGAAGTAGCACCCGAGCATGACGACCCTATCCAGACCCGCCGTGGTTTGGGCTACTGCTTAACTCTCTAACAAGTGAATTTAATACCATGCGTTTGACCAGACTTACTCTCTTGCTCATCGCTGGGATTCTCGCTCTGGGGTTTGTTCGATTGTGCGATTTTCTTCTCCGTGATGTTGAGAGCCAGACTTTGCAGGCTACCGAGGAGACGATGGTGGATGCTGCTCATCTTTTTGCCACTGCTGCCGAGCTTCATCTTGAGGAGGGAGCTTTTGGTTCTGAGATTTCGGAGTTCTTTGAAGAGACTTTTTCCCGAACTCAGGAGCGGGAGTTTGAAGCTAATATTTTTGTAAAACAGAAGACGACTCTCTCGCTGGGTTGTTATCTCACGAACAAGGAGGGTAGAGTTGTTTTTGATTCTGCGCAACAGCGTCTCGGTGAAGATTATTCGACCTTCAACGATGTCCTACGGACTCAGCAGGGCGACTACGGCGCGCGTTCCACACGCGCTGATGAGAGTGATGCTTCCTCTTCGATCATGTATGTCGGAGCTCCTATTCGCTACCAAGGTGAACTCGTGGGAGTGGCTACTGTTTACAAGGCTCAGTCCGAGTTGCTGCCTTTTGTCGAGATGCGGCGGAGCCAGATTCTTAACCCGACCATTGCGATCGCGATCGCCATCCTCTTCCTCATCTGGTCGGTCCTCTTTTGGCTCTATCGTCCCATTGGGCGATTGGCGGACTTTGCGCGCCGCATCACCGTGGGAGAACGTCCCCAGTTCCCGCTGTTAGGCAAGGGACAAGAGGTCAATGCGCTAGGTAAGGCTCTACGTGATATGCGAGAGGCGTTAGAGGGGCGTTCCTATGTCGCTAACTACACCCAGACTCTGACCCATGAGCTAAAGTCCCCCTTGGCAGCCATCCGTGGGTCTGCTGAATTGTTAGACGAAGAAATGCCTCGTGAGGAACGGCATCGTTTCCTAACGAATATCTGCACTGAAGTAGAGCGATCTGAACGCATGATCAATCGTCTCCTTCATCTCTCGACTTTAGAGGGAAAGACCCAGCTGCAGAAGCTGGAAAAGATTGATCTGAAAGCACTCGCTAGCGAGACGATCGAACTCATTGACCCACAAGCGAAGGTGAAAGGGGTGACGACAAAGCTGATTCTCCCCCCGAAAGAAATTCGGCTAACAGGAGATTACTACATCTTGCGAGCAGCTTTGGAAAATCTCTTGCAGAATGCGCTCGATTTTACCCCCGAGGGTTCTGTTATCGAGGTTCATCTTTCTACTTTTGGTAAAGAACTTACCATTTCTGTGAAGGACGAAGGCCCCGGCTTCCCGCACTTTGCGCTAGAGAAGGCTTTTGACCGTTTCTACTCCCATCGCCCCAAAGAAAGCTCGACGAAAGGTTCTGGTTTAGGTCTAACCTTTGTTCGGGAAGCAGCTCAGTTGCATGGAGGCCATGCCACGATCGAGAATCACGCTAAGGGCGGCGCGGTGGTTGCGATTCACCTTCCCTTTGAGGAGAGCAAGCGTGGTCGTTGAACAGCGGGTGATGTTATCTTTTTCTTTCTCTCTACGTATCTGGGGAGTATCAGCAGAGGAAGATGCGTGAGCGCTTGCAGTCCCTTTTTCAGGAAAACTTTCAAGAACGGCAGGAGCTAGGAGCTTCGGTCTCGGTCTGGCAGCATGGGCAGGAGGTGGTAAGTCTTTCGCAAGGTTGGTGCGAGAGAGAGCATGAGCGGCCTTGGACGGACGAAACACTTGTTCCCGTCTATTCCGTGTCCAAAGGACCAGCCGCGGCTACTTTTCTACTCGTCTTGCGAGAAGCTGGCTTGAGCCCGGATGATTTGGTCCGGCGAGTTTGGCCGGAGTTGAAAGTCGGGGATTTGACTTTTCTGGAACTCCTTTCCCATCGTGCTGGCCTCCCCGGGGTGGAAGGGGTGGTTGATGTCGCTTCTCGAAGCGGAGTGGTTTCCGCTCTCGAAGTAACGGACCCTTATTGGGAACCCGGGCTCGAACACGGCTATCATGCACGCTCGATTGGTTTTCTGTTAGATGAGCTTTGTGAACGCCTTCTTTCCAAGAGGTTGGGAGAGTGCTTTCGCGACTGGATTGGCGATCCTCTACAGTTAGATTTTTGGATTGGCCTTCCCGAGAGCGAGCATCATCGGGTGGCGAAGCTTTACCCAGGGCGTTATCTCATTCGTAAAGATGAGAAGCCTTTCTACGAAGCGATGCAGCAAGAAGGAAGCCTCGCTCTCCGCGCTTTTAGTTCCCTCAAAGGTTATCAATCGGCTAGCGAGATGAATAATCCTCTCGCTTGGGCCGGAGGCTATCCTGCTTTCGGGGGAGTAGGAACGGCTCGTTCTTTGGCCTGCTTTTATCAAGCGGTGCTTGGTTTTTCGGCAGTCGAGATTTTCCCAGAAGAAACTCGCCAGCTTTTGCAACAGCGCCTTTTGCAAGGGCCTGACGAAGTTCTCCAGTTGGAGACCTCCTTCGGTGCAGGCATGATGTTCGATCCGGTCGATCAGCAGGGGAAGAAGTTACGACAATTGTTCGGACCGAATGCAGAGGCCTTTGGCCACCCCGGCGCGGGCGGCAGCCATGCTTTTTGCGATCCGGTGACTGGTCTTTCGTTTGGTTATACTATGAATCAGATGGAACTCGGGCTTTTCCCTGGGGAACGCGGTCTTGGGCTGGTGCGGGCAATCTATGCGGATTTACTTGAATAATCCCGTCTTCTGTGGCGTTCTACAGGCAGCACTTTCTTACAAAAAGGGCG
>CALFBF010000106.1 GCA_937949965.1 uncultured Roseibacillus sp. | reverse complement strand
AGTGGAACCACCCGGTCCCATTCCGAACCCGGAAGTGAAACGCTACAGCGCCGATGGTAGTGGGGCGATAGGCCCTGTGAGAGTAGGTCGTCGCCAGTTATAAGCCCGATTCAGTCTAACGACTGAATCGGGCTCTTTTTTTACCTCCTTTTCTGGGTGTAACGAAGAATGAGGCTCGATTTTGATTCTCAAAAAGGAGCTGAAAGTTTACTTATTTTGCTATTCTTAAAGGTAAGCGATTACTCCTTTTTGATAGAAAAGTTTCAAGATTCCTCAAAAAAGACTTGATCCGACCGAATCTCTGGGCAAGACACTTCGCCTCGCTCCGCTAGAAGTAGGGGAGTTATTGGGCTGACGGCAATTTTGAAGGGCAGTTTCTGGCTTTTGAATCAAAGTTTTGAGGGAGTGATTTCTTAAGATAGAGGCGTCGTGAGGTCCCTTGTCGGACTCCGCAGCTGTGGAGGCTTAAATGAGTGGGAGGCTTCCTGCTCGCGACTATACCAACCATAAAAAAACAAAAATAATGGCTGACATTAGCAATATTGCAGAAGAATTGGGCAAGTTGACCGTACTCGAAGCGGCAGAACTGGTGAAGAAGTTGGAAGAAGAGTGGGGCGTTTCTGCCGCTGCTCCGGTAGCTGCTGTTGCGGCTGCTCCTGCTGATGGTGGCGGCGCTGCTGCGGAAGAGAAGACTGACTTTGACGTCTTCCTCGCTGAAGCAGGCGGCAACAAGATTGCAGTCATTAAAGCTGTTCGTGGCGTTGTGTCCGGTCTCGGACTTGCGGAAGCGAAGAAGCTTGTTGAAAGTGCTCCTGTTGTACTCGTCGAGGGTGCTGCTAAAGACGCTGCTGAAGAGGCCAAGAAGGCTCTCGAAGAAGCTGGCGCGAAAGTCGAGCTCAAGTAATTACTTATACTTTTTATCATCCGAGGAGACCTTTGTGTTTCCTCGGACTTTTCGGCTTCTGGTATCAGGCTTTCTTTTTTGAAGAATTTTGATGTCAGAATCCGGTAAGTCTAAATCACTCACCGTGACGATTTTCACATAGGAGAGTTCGCTCTTCGCCCAGATCCAACAGCTCGCGGTTCGCTCACGCCACCGCCCTAATCCAATAAAAACTACCTAAGATGGAACGCCGTTACTTCGGAACAATCAAAGAGGTCATTGAACCACCAAACCTGATCGAGGTCCAAAGCAAGTCCTATGAAGACTTCTTGCAACAGGACATTCCACCATCGCAAAGGGCCGATACTGGGCTGCAAGCGGTTTTCAAGGAGGTCTTTCCGATTAAAAGTTACGACGATACTGTCGAATTAGACTTCGTGTCCTACGATATGGAAGCTCCCAAGATGAGTTCTTTGGAGTCTCTTCGTTCAAGCGAGACCTTCAGCTCTGCTCTCTACGTGACCTTCAAGCTCAAGGACGAGAGTGCGACTAAAAAGGAGCGCGTCTACATGGGCGAGCTTCCGATGATGACTCGTCGGGGAACTTTCGTTATCAACGGTGCTGAACGGGTAATCGTAGCTCAGCTCCACCGTTCTCCTGGTATTTGTTTCGAGACTTCTATTCACCTGAACGGAAAAATCTTACACTCTTTCCGCATCATTCCGGATCGTGGTTCTTGGTTGGAAACTCAGTTCGACACCAACGATCTTCTCTACGTCTACCTCGACCGTCGTCGTCGTCGTCGTAAGTTCCTCGCGACTACTTTCCTTCGTGCGCTTGGTTACCCAACTGATCGTGATATCGTGGAGAACTTCTACACCGTTCAGAAGCTCAAGTTGAGTGCAGGAATGGATGAGGAAGAATTGGCTTCCAAGGTTCCTTTCGAAGACATCCACGATGGTGAAATCGTGGTTGCTCGTGCTTACGAGCCCATGTCTATCGGGGTGGTGAACCAGCTTCTTGCTCTTGGCATCAAGTCTCTCGAAGTCATCGACTCTGCAGAGGACGAAATCTTGCTCAAGTCTCTCCGCAAGGATCCTGCCCATGATGAAGAATCTGCTCTCAAGGACATCTACAAGAAATTGCGCCCCGGTGACCCACCGACTGCGGCAAATGCACGCGCTCTTCTCAAGCGTCTCTTCTTCGATGCCAAGAAGTATGACCTCACTCGTGTTGGTCGTTACAAAATTAACCAGAAGCTCGGCTTAGAGGTTGATCCGAATGAACGCATCATGGTGGCTGAGGACTTCCTCGCTGCGATGAAGTATCTCCTTAAGCTCAAGAAGGGGGACGGAGTTCTCGACGATATTGACCACCTTGGTTCCCGTCGTGTCCGTGCCGTGGGTGAGCTTCTCGCCAACCAGTGCCGAGTCGGTTTGGCTCGTACTGAGCGTCTCGTGAAGGAGCGCATGACTCTCTTTGATGTCAATATCGAAGGGATGACTCCTCAGAAGTTGATCAACCCCAAGGCCCTCAGTGCCGTGGTGCGTGACTTCTTCGGTCGTTCTCAGCTTTCTCAGTTCATGGACCAGACCAACCCCTTGGCTGAGTTGACGCACAAGCGCCGTCTTTCTGCGCTGGGACCGGGAGGTTTGAACCGAGATCGTGCTGGTTTCGAAGTTCGTGACGTTCATCCTTCTCACTACGGTCGCATTTGTCCGATTGAGACTCCGGAAGGACCGAACATTGGTCTCATTAACTCGATGTGCACCTACGCTCGGATTAACGAGTTCGGTTTCATCGAGACTCCTTACCGTCAGGTGAAGAAGGGCAAGGTGACCAAGAATATTGAGTATTTAACGGCTGACCAAGAAGAAGGCTATCTCATCGCACAGGCGAATAATCCTATCGATGACAAGGGTGTCTTTGAAGGAGAGCGTATCACCGCTCGTGAGCGTGGTGAGTTCCTTGAGGTTGACCCGAACGACGTTCATTACATGGACGTTTCTCCCAAGCAGTTGGTTTCCGTTGCGGCGGGAATGATTCCTTTCCTTGAGCACGATGATGCCAACCGCGCTCTCATGGGTGCGAACATGCAGCGCCAAGGGGTGCCGCTTCTGGTTTCGGAGTCTCCTTTCGTAGGAACAGGTCTGGAAGGCAAAGCTGCGCGTGATTCGCGTGCCGTTATCGTCTCCGAAGGTGATGGGGTGGTAGCTGCCGCTACTGCGGAATACATCGTGACCACGAAAGACGGGGAACTCCCGATTTCGGATGAGAAGTTCCTCAGTACTCCAGAGGTTCTTAAGACTGTGCCTGACAAGGGGATCTTTGTTTATCCGCTTCGTAAGTTCATGCGTTCCAACTCTGGTTCTTGCATCAACCAGAAGCCAATCGTGGCTCGCGGCAAGAAGATCAAGGTCGGAGACGTCCTCGCTGATGGACCAAACACTGAGCAGGGCGAACTCGCTCTTGGTCGGAACGTCTTGGTGGCCTTCATGCCTTGGAACGGTTATAACTTTGAGGATGCCATCGTCATTTCTGAACGCATTGTGAAGGATGATGTTTACACCTCCATTCACATCTCTGAGTTCGATGTCGCTGCCCGTGACACCAAGCTTGGACCAGAAGAGATTACTCGTGACATTCCGAATGTGGGTGAAGAAGCGCTGAAGAATCTCGACCACGACGGTATCGTCCGCGTCGGAGCCGAAGTGCATCCTGGTGATATTTTGGTCGGTAAGATCACTCCAAAGAGCGAAACAGAACTCGCTCCTGAGGAACGTCTTCTCCGTGCCATCTTTGGTGAAAAAGCAGCGGACGTGAAGGATACTTCCCTCCGTGTTCCTTCGGGAACGATTGGTATCGTGCAGGAGATTCGGATGTCTTCTCACGGAGTTGCTCGCGTGCGCAACGAGGAGGTCAATACCGCCGAAGCCAAGAAGCAGCTCAAGAAGATCAACGACGATTACAAGAAGAAGAAAGACAAGCTCACTGACGACCTTACTGAGAAGCTTTCTGATATTCTCTTAGGGGAGAAGATTCCCTTGGATGTCGTTAATGCTCAAACTGGAGAAATTATCATCCCAGCGAACCGGAAGATTACGAAGACTCTCCTTCGCAAGCTTGCCAGTGCCCATGACCACATCGAGATCGACCCGAGCCCGATTCGGAATAAGATTCTCGAAATCATCTCTAGCTTCGAGTCTCGCTTTGGCGAACTTGATACCGACCGCGAACGCCGTCTCGACCAGATTGAGAGTGGGGACGAAGTCGATCCTGGAGTGATTAAGGAAGTGAAGGTCTTTGTTGCCAAGAAGCGTAAGCTTTCCGTTGGTGATAAGATGGCTGGACGTCACGGAAACAAAGGGGTGGTTGCGATTATCGTTCCCGAGGCCGACATGCCGTTCCTCTCTGACGGAACTCCGATTGACATCTGTTTGAACCCATTGGGTGTTCCATCTCGAATGAACGTGGGGCAGGTTTTGGAAACTCACCTCGGTGTTGCAGCCAAAGCTCTCGGCTTCAAAGTCGCGACTCCTATTTTCGATGGTATCCACGAAGACAAAATCTGGGAATACCTCTCCGAAGCAAAAGCTGTAGACGGCTTCAGCTGGATTGGTGATGGTAAGGACGGTTCGACCGCCGGTAAGAGCATGCTCTACGACGGCCGCACTGGAGACCCGATTCACCAGCCAGTCGTGGTGGGACAGATTTACATGCTCAAACTCGGTCACCTCATTGCCGATAAGATTCATGCTCGTGCGGTCGGACCATACTCCCTCGTTACGCAGCAGCCATTGGGTGGTAAGGCCCAGTATGGTGGTCAGCGATTCGGTGAGATGGAGGTCTGGGCTCTCGAAGCCTACGGCGCGGCATACACCTTGCAGGAACTTCTCACGGTGAAGTCTGATGACGTGCAGGGACGGACCCGAATCTATGAGTCTATTGTGAAAGGGGATAACAACCTCGAAGCAGGAACTCCCGAATCATTCAACGTATTGATCAAGGAAATGCAATCTCTCGGGCTGGACGTGAAGCCAGGTCGTGGACTTGCACAGAAAGAAGCTGGCGAAGGGGTGGGACTCTCCGACGACTTCTCCTTGGACGATCTCACTATCTAATTCTTCCCCGAACGAAACCACATTTTACTAACTACGATTTATGAGCGTTGAAACCAATTTGCGTGACCTCTACGGGGTAGATGAGAAGCCTGAGGCCTTCGACCACGTTGCCATCACTGTTGCCCATCCCGATACCATTCGGAGCTGGAGTCATGGCGAGGTTAAGAATCCAGAAACCATTAATTATCGGACTTTTAAGCCCGAGAAGGGTGGTCTTTTCTGTGAGCGAATCTTTGGACCTACCCGTGACTGGGAATGTGCTTGTGGCAAATACAAGCGTATCAAACACAAGGGCGTGATCTGCGACCGTTGTGGAGTGGAAGTGACCTTGAGCCGCGTCCGTCGCGAGCGTATGGGCCACATCGAACTCGCGGTCCCTGTGAGCCACATCTGGTTCTATAAGTGCATGCCGAGCCGGATTGGCTTGGTTCTCGATATGGCCGCCCGCCAGCTCGAGCGCGTGATTTACTACGAGGATTACATGGTCATCGACCCTGGTAATACTCCTCTTGAGCTCGGTCAGCTCTTGACTGAGACCGAGCTGCGCGACGCCGAAGATGACTACGGTGAGGATAATTTCCGTGCTGCGATGGGTGCAGAGGGTCTCCAAGAAGCTCTCAAGCAAGTCGATCTTCCTAAGCTCATCGTTGAGCTTGAGGAAGCGATGGAAGCGACTCGTTCCAAGCAGAATCGCAAGAAGCTCGCTAAGCGTCTCAAGCTTGCGCAAGGCTTCTACAGTTCGAACACTCGCCCAGAGTGGATGATCATGAATGTCCTTCCGGTCATTCCTCCTGATCTTCGTCCGCTGGTGCCTTTGGAAGGGGGACGTTTCGCGACTTCCGACCTGAACGATCTCTATCGTCGAGTCATCAACCGGAACAACCGTTTACGTAACCTTCTCCAGTTGAAGACCCCTGAGGTCATCATCCGGAACGAGAAGCGCATGTTGCAGGAAGCTGTTGATGCTCTCTTTGACAACGGTCGTCACGGTCGTGCCGTCACTGGTGCGGGTAACCGTCCCCTCAAGTCTCTCTCTGACATGCTCAAGGGTAAGGGCGGACGTTTCCGTCAGAACCTCCTTGGTAAGCGAGTCGATTACTCGGGTCGTTCCGTCATTGTTATCGGGCCTGACCTCAAACTGCATCAGTGCGGATTGCCCAAGAAGATGGCTCTGACCCTCTTCGAACCCTTCATCATTCGTCGCCTCAAGGAGCTTGGCTACTGCCATACCGTCCGCTCGGCGAAGAAGATGATCGATCGCAAGACCACTGAAGTTTGGGATATTTTGGCCGAAGTGACCAAAGGGCATCCGGTAATGCTCAACCGTGCTCCGACTCTTCACCGTCTCTCCATTCAAGCTTTCGAGCCCGTTTTGATTGAGGGTTCTGCCATTCGATTGCATGCCTTGACTTGTTCGGCTTACAACGCCGACTTCGATGGTGACCAGATGGCGGTACACGTTCCGCTTTCCGTGGAAGCACAGATGGAGGCGCGTCAGCTCATGTTGGCGCCGAACAACCTCTTCTCGCCGGCAAGTGGTCAGCCCATCACGACTCCGTCGCAGGATATTATTCTCGGGATTTACTACCTTACCTACGTTCGTTCAGCGGTGAAGCCGGCGACTGATGTCTCCTTGCCTTCATTCTCTGATACCAATGAGGTCGAGTATGCCATTTCTCAGCGTGGGGTGAGTTACCATCAGTGGATTCGGATCCTGAACCCTGACTATGGTAAGGACACCATCATGGGGGATAAGGAGTCCCGTCACATCATCACCACTCCTGGTCGAGTCCGTTTCAACGAGATCTGGCCTGAAGGCTTAGGCTTCGTCAACGAGACCGTAGGCAAGAAGCAGATCGGAAACATCATCTGGCGTAGCTACCAAGCCGCGGGACGAGGACCTACCGTGGAGTCTCTCGACTTGCTCAAGGAACTCGGTTTCAAGGAAGCCTCTCGTTCGGGTATTTCTATCGGAATCGTCGACATGGTCGTGCCCGAAGAGAAGAAGGTGGAGGTCGAGAAGGCTTACGCCGAGATCGAGACCGTCACCAAGCACTACCGCAATGGTATCATCACCAATGGTGAGCGTTATCAGAAGGTGGTTGATATCTGGACTCGTGCTACCGACCACATCGCAAGTGCTCTCTATCGTAAGATTGAGCACAACGATGGTCGCGTCCTCGCCAACCCTCTCTTCATGATGGTTGACTCTGGAGCTCGTGGTAACAAGAACCAGATCAAGCAGCTCTCTGGAATGCGTGGTCTTATGGCCAAGCCATCTGGTGAGATTATTGAGCGTCCTATTACTTCGAACTTCCGCGAAGGTCTTTCGGTATTGGAGTTCTTCATCTCCACTCACGGTGCTCGTAAGGGTCTCGCTGATACCGCACTGAAGACAGCGGACTCCGGTTACATGACTCGTAAGCTGGTCGATGTTTCTCAGGACGTCATCGTCACTATCGAAGATTGCGAAACAGTGAACGGACTCACCATGCACACTATCTACAGTGGTGATGAGGAATCGACTTCACTCGCTTCCCGTATCTACGGCCGGACTTCTTTGGAGAAGGTTACTGACCCAGTGACTTCCAAAGTGATTCTGAAGCCAGGACAACTCATCGACGAGAAGACTGCGGAAGCGGTTGAGAACGTCGGTCTCGAACAACTTCGTGTGCGTTCCGCTCTCACTTGTGAGTCTGACCGCGGATGTTGTGTGAAGTGCTACGGCCTCAACCTCGCCACCAATGAGTTGGCGCAGATTGGACAAGCGGTTGGAATTATCGCTGCTCAGTCCATTGGTGAGCCCGGAACACAGTTGACCATGCGGACTTTCCACTCCGGTGGTGTTGCCTTTGGTGCTTCCAAGCAGCCGTTCATTGCCGCCAAGAATAAGGGTATCATCACCTACTTGGACCTTCGCGTGGTGGAAGACGTTGATGGCAACTTCGTTGTCCTTAACAAGAACGGTAAGATTTCCATCCGTGATAAGGATGGTCTTGAGCTTGAGTCTCACAAGGTGGTAATCGGTTCTGTTATTCAGGCCGCCGATGGCACTGAAGTGAAGAAAGGTGCTCAGATTCTCACTTGGGACCCTCACTCCGTCCCAATTATTACCGAGAAGGCTGGTAAGGTTGAATTCCGCGATATGATTGTCGGAATTACCGTTCAGACCGAGACCGATAAGGAGACCGGTAAGAAGGGGATGACCGTCACCGAGCACAAGGAAGACCTTCACCCACAAGTCGTCATCGTCGATCCAAAGTCGAGCGAAGTGTTGGCTAACTACTCCATTCCTGTTGGGGCCCACCTTTCCGTTAAGGAAGGTCAGAAGGTCGCCGGGGGAACACAGGTTGCGCGGACGCCGCGTAAGGTTGCCAAGACGAAGGACATTACCGGTGGTCTGCCACGGGTAGCGGAACTCTTCGAGAGCCGTCGTCCTAAGGACGCTTGCGTTATCGCCAAGATTGACGGGGAAGTATCCTTCGGAGGAACTGTTCGTGGTAAGAAGAAAGTTATCGTCACTGACGTGGAGAGCGGAGATTCCGTTGACCATCTCGTGCCTATGGGTCGTCAAATCATCGTTACCGAGGGAGACCTTCTCAAGCGTGGCGACCAGATTACGGAAGGTCCCGTAGCTCCGGAAGACCTTCTCGAAGCCTGCGGAACACAAGCGCTCCAAGAGCACCTCGTTTCCGAAGTTCAGTCCGTTTACCGAGCACAGGGTGTGGAGATCAACGATAAGCATATCGAGGTCGTCATTCGCCAGATGCTTCGCAAGGTTCGCATCACTGAGCCGGGTGACTCCGACTTCCTTTGGGGTGACCAAGTGGAGCGTATTACCTTCAAGAAGGTGAACGAAGAACTCGCTGAGCAGGGTGGTAAGCCCGCCGAAGCGGAGCCGGTTCTTTTGGGTATCACCAAGGCTTCTCTTGAGACCGAGTCCTTCATTTCAGCTGCTTCCTTCCAGGACACCACTCGTGTTCTTACCGAAGCTGCTACCATGGGTAAGATTGACCGCCTCACTGGATTCAAGGAAAACGTGATCATGGGTCACCTTATCCCTGCCGGAACCGGTTTCCAGAGCCACCGTTCGGTTGATATCGAGTTCACCGTCGAAGAGCCCGCTCCTATCGTCGTCGAGCCCGAGACTCCGGAAGGAGAAGAAGCACCTGCTCCTGCCCCAACGGAAGAAGAAGGGGACGCTCCAGTAGCCGAAGCATCTGAAGCGCCCGTAGCGGACAGCGACGAAGTCGCCGAAAGCGCCTAAGCTTCGAACAAGACTAAGTTCCTAATTTTCAAATCCGGACCCTCGCAAGAGTGTCCGGATTTTTATATATGGCAGTGTGTTGCCTCATAAAAGAGGACACTATGGCGCCAACCATGGAAATGAGCGTAAGCGACGGAAACGCGGCCTCCTTGACGGGTTTTAGGCGGCGGCTTTATTTGCGGTTTTTACGCAATGGGTTGTCAGGGCCTGCAGGGTGAGGCTGGGCGCGGCGGCTGGACCTTGTTCGATAATCGCTTTCATCGTGCTCGCTAGGTATTCGCGCAGATTGAGCCCGTTGCGTTTGCAGTTCTCGATGATCGTGAAGGCTACTGCTGCTAGTTCGCCCTCTCGTTCGGAGCCTAGAAATAACCAGTTCTTCTGCCCGAGTTTGATCGGACTTTGGTCGGACGAATGGCGTTTAAGTTCTGGTCGCTCACTACGCGCCCAGTATCAAGCTCTACTCGACCATCTAACAAATAGGCATCCAGGCCCGACCACTGCCCGAGGGCGTAGTCGATCAGGGCTCCTCCATTTAGAAAGGCACTGATAATCAGTTTTTTAAGAAAAAGTAGCTATCTCTCCTTTTCCTCGAACGAGACCAGCTTTCGGTCGATTAGAAAAAACTCCTGCTAAACAAAGCTTGTACTTTGTAAATTCATCTTAACTATTGCGGGATGAGTTCTCACCATGAACATCCCGAATCAACACGCCCTGATTTTTCTAAAGGCTTTCCTTCTGAAATTAAAGTCTTCGAATCCCTTCCCGACCCTCGTAATGGAGCGCCTGCCACTCGCCATTATTTTGGGGAAGTTCTTTTTATTGCCCTCGCCGCCATGCTTTGTGGAATGGACTCCTGCGAAGACTTTGTCCGCTTTAGCAAAGTTAAAAAAGATTGGCTCAAAAGCCGACTTCAGCTTCCCGGCGGCCTCCCTAGCGCCAATACTTATCTCCGAATTTTTGCCGCTATTGACCCTAACGAATTCTATCAATGCCTGCGAAATTTTTCCCAGACCCTCGCTCCAAAACTCGCCGACCAACACGTCGCTATCGATGGCAAAGCCTTACGAGGAAGCCGTAAATCAGGAGCCAGCACGGTCCAAATGGTCAGCGCTTGTTTGGCTGAATCTGGCTTCACTTTGGCCCAAGAATCGGTTGACTCCAAAAGCAACGAAATCACGGCCATTCCCGAAATCATCGCCCAACTCGATCTAAGCGCAGCTATAGTCAGTATCGACGCGATTGGAACTCAACGCGAGATTGCAAAGCAACTTAAAGACTTTGGCGCAGACTATTTTTTGGCGCTCAAGGGAAACCAAGAAACCATTCATCATCAAACAATTGCCGCCTTTGAAAAAGCAAATATTTCTCTGGAAAATCCGGCCCAAAGCCACACGACTGTAAACAAAGGTCACGGTCGTATCGAACGACGAACCGCAACCGTACTGGCGAGTAAAGATTACCTGTCTCAAGAAGTAGCTAAGCTCTGGAAGGGGTTACGAACACTTGTTAGAATCGAGAGTGAGACTCTTCTAAGCGAAGGAAAGTCTCGCCGTGAAACTAGATACTATCTTAATAGTAAAGAAAGCGACGCTAAGGAAGCGCTGAGATACAGTCGAAGTCATTGGGGGATCGAAAACCGGTGCCATTGGGTTTTGGATGTTGTTTTTAAAGAAGATGCCTGCCGTGCCCGAACGGGGCATGCGGCAGCGAATCTCTCAACCCTACGACGAATTACGTTAAACATTCTCAAGCTCGATAAAAAACACCTGAAAGAAGCCCTCCGAGGAAGGCGATTATACGCCCTTATGGATAACTCTTATCTTGAGTCACTTATGGGTATTTCTTAAATGGAGTTGCCCTGGCTTATTCGCTATTTCCTGTATCAGGAGGTTCTGTGGCGTTCGGGGGACCAGAGATTGTCATTATGGCGGTTCTAACCGTGCCATTTGGAATTGCTTCTTTTGGTCTCTACAAGAGAGAGAATTGGGGCCGGATACTTGGGATTATTGGCTGTTTTTTTACTCTGCTTAGCATACCGATCGGCACTATTATTGGAGTTTGCGGATTATTTGCGTTGTTTGGCTCTCCTGAGTTGTTTGGCTCAAGTAAGCTCAAGCATAAAGAGCTTAAGCTAGCGTTTAAGGCGGCGAAGAAGAAGTAATAGAATTGCCTTGGTTAGGTAGAAGAGCAATTTTCTCTTTTAAAGGAAAGTTATTCCTGTTTCCGCCTTTGCTTCGGGCTGCCTTTTTTGTTAGTTCTAGAGAGATGAATGAAGAGGAAGAAAAGTGGCAAACTCTGGAAGATTATCTATCTGAGGTTCTCAACCGAGGAGGAAGTGACTTGCACTTTTCTCCTAAGTCTCCCGCCGGAGTTCGGCTCGGGGGTAAGATGCGGCCTATTGGGGAGAAGCTTCTAACATCTGCTCGTATTGAAGAACTCACCATGTGTGTTCTCGATGAACGTCAGCGTCAGCTCTTGGCAGAGACGTGGGAGTTAGACTTTGTTCTCGATTCTGATCAAGGACGCTTCCGAGGAAATGCTCATTATACGCGCAATGGACTAGAAGTTGCGTATCGAGTATTACCAACCGATGTCCCGATGATGGACGAGCTTGGTCATCGCTCCGAAGCAATTGATCTCTGCAAAATACGGCAAGGGTTGATTCTCATAACCGGGATAACAGGTTCGGGAAAAACAACGACTCAAGCTTCCATGGTGCGTACGATTTCGAAGATTCGCTCCGGAGTCATTGTGACGGTAGAAGAGCCAGTGGAGTATGTCATTGGGCATGCTGCAGCATTGGTTAAACAGAGAGAAATCGGAACTTCGACCAAGGACTACCCTTCGGCCTTACGCCAAGCTCTCCGCCAAGATCCGGATGTGATTGTGGTTTCCGAGCTTCGTGACAGAGAATCTGCTTCAATTGCGCTCACCGCCGCTGAGACAGGGCATCTCGTGATCGCTACTCTTCACACCTTGGACGCTCCTGGTGCGATTGATCGTCTTCTTGATCTTTATCCTGGTAATGAACAGAGACAGATTCGGATGCAGTTAGCTTCGGTCTTACAAGGGATTCTTTCTCAGCACCTCTTGCCCCGCAAAGGTCGGCTTGGGGAGCGAGTCCTGGCTACCGAGATCCTGCGGACCAATGCTGCGGTGCGCACGGCGATCCGGGAGCATCAGCTTCATCGAATCAATGACTATATGCAGCAAGGGAAGAATTCGAAAATGTTCTCTCTTGATCAGACCTTACTAGAGTTGTTGCAAGCTGATGCTATTGAATATTCGGATGCTTTGGCGGTGTGCCACGATGCTAATTTCTTTGCAACCTTCGAGAAAGGGTTGCAAGAGACTGCTGCAGGTGCTGCTAAGTGAGTGTGCAAAACGAGTTAACCAGTGAGAGCCGAACAGAAGGTGTTTCGACGGAGACTTCTTCGCTGTCACGTGAGCGTCTTGTCTTCGTCGATGTGCTGCGCGGTTATGCCATCTTGATGATGTTGCAAGGTCACACCATTGGCGTGGTTTTGCGGGATGAGTATCGAGACCACAGTTACCCTGCTTATCAGGTTTGGCATTATCTAACAGGCCTGACCGCTCCTGTCTTTTTTCTTGCTGCCGGCCTCGTCTTTTCTTTCCTTTTAGCTCGGGCCGAATCGGGAGGGGGTTCCCGTATCGGAAAGGGGCTTCGGCGTGGTTTATGGCTGATAGTATTAGGATGGATTTTGCAGCTCTGGCCTCCTTTGATGGGAGATCTTCTGCAGGGAGATCCTAGTGTGCTAGGTCGTCTTTTTGGGAAATCACATGTGTTACATACGATCGGGTGGGCGCTTATCGCGATCACTGTGCTTTGGTTGCTTTGTGGTCGCCGGGAAAAGGTTTTTGCGGTGGTGGCTGCAGTCTTGGCTCAGTTAGTCCTCTTGAGTGGACCGGTGTTAGAGCGCTGGAATCCTGAAGGAGCTTTTGCTCGCGTTTGGGCAACCTTTATCGCGCGCGAGTATGCCGTTTTCCCGTGGTTTCCTTGGTTGGGGTATGGATTGTTAGGCGCGGTGTTAGGGGTGCTCGCTTGGCACGCCAAGTGGTACCGCAAACGAGCTTCGTTCCTTTGCTTAATGGCCTTAGGTGCGAGCCTGATGTTTTTTGCGCCCTTTATCACTTCTTTCTTCTGGAGTGTGTTCGGAGAGGTTTCGCAGGCTGATTTATATCAATTTTCGGGGCGATACTGGCGCTCGGGAGAAGTGATTTTCTTCACCGGACTAATGGGACTTTTTTGCCATTTCTTAATCCAGAAAGGGTGGGAGAAGTCATGGGTCGTCCGTGTGGTAATGACCTGTGGACAGGAGACGTTGACCATCTATTTCCTTCATGTCTTTGTCGTTTATAGCGTTGTCTTCGGGGTGGGACTTAGTGCCTTCTTTAGCCGTGAGTTTGGCCCTTGGGCGTCTATAGTTACTGCCCTTTT
Organism: uncultured Roseibacillus sp.; assembly: GCA_937949965.1. GTDB lineage: Bacteria > Verrucomicrobiota > Verrucomicrobiia > Verrucomicrobiales > Akkermansiaceae > Roseibacillus. The sequence continues at coordinate 11,349 of CALFBF010000106.1, read as the reverse complement.
GGTCCAAATGAGCTTCGTTGTTCTCGCTCTTAATTTGAAGAAAATCCGCGAACGTGTTCCTGCTCTCAAACTACTTCGGTAGTAGTGATTTGTTATGCAGTAGTGATTTCACAGTTGGAGTATCTTAGGTAAATTGTAGCGTAAGGCGAAAGAGGGTTGAATTTTTTGGCTCCTCGTCGAGGCTCACTTCATGTCTAAAGATGAGACTGAGGAACCGAAAACTCCCAAAACTCCCGAAGAATTCCAGAAACTTTTTCAGGACCTCTTTGGGAAGTTTGGAAATGTCAGCTTTGATATGGGAGGAATGGGGATGGAGCCAGAAGGCGAAGGGCATGGTGAGCCGGAGATCGAGGTTAAAGAGCAAACGAACGTCTTTGATTTCGACCTGATTCCTAAGGAGGTGAAACAGCATCTCGACCGCTTTGTCATTCGACAAGATGAGGCTAAGAAGGCTCTCGCGATTGCGGTCTGTGATCACTACAACCACGCCAAGCAGCTCAAGGCTCTTGAAGCAGAGAACGGGGGAGAACTTCCCAACGGATTCGAGTATCAAAAGCAAAATGTGATGGTGGTTGGCCCTACTGGAGTGGGGAAAACCTATCTTGTGAAGCATATTGCCGACCTCATGGGAGTCCCGTTTGTTAAGGCGGATGCGACTAAATTCTCCGAGACTGGTTATGTAGGGGGCGATGTTGACGACCTCGTGCGTGAGCTGGTGCAGAAGGCTGACGGGGATATCGAACTCGCCGAGTATGGCATAATATACCTCGATGAGGTGGACAAGTTAGCCAGTAAGCCCGGGGCCAGTGGCCGCGATGTCAGTGGCCGTGGGGTGCAGACCACGCTGTTGAAGCTGATGGAAGAAACGGAGGTCCCACTTACCAACCCCATGGACATGCGCGCTCAAATGAAGGCGATGATGCAGATGCGCTCTGGGGGAGGCTCAAGTAAGGAGACCATCAATACCCGTCACATCCTCTTCATTGTGAGCGGAGCTTTTTCTGGACTTGAGAAGGTGGTGCAAGCACGTCTCAAAAGCGGTCAAATGGGATTTGGTGCCGAAATTTCGGAGGCTGTTCTCGATGGCGAATCATTCCGCGAAGTCGAGACCCGTGACTTTGTAGAATTCGGTTTCGAGGCCGAATTCGTAGGGCGTTTACCCGTGCGCGTTGTTTGCGAAAAATTAACTGCGGCTGATTTTGTGAAGATTCTCAATGACTCCGAAGGGAGTATTTTACGACAGTACGAGCGCGAGTTTGAGGCTTACGGAATTGATGCTCATTTTAAAGATGATGCTATCGAAATGATCGCTGAGTTAGCGGAGAAAGAAGAGACCGGAGCCCGTGCCTTGATGACGGTGTTAGAGCGGCTTTTGCGCGATTTCAAATTCGACTTGCCTGGCACTGCGGTCAGTAAGTTAGAGATTAATCGCGATATGTTAGAGAATCGAGAGCAGAAGCTTAAGGAGTTCGCGGAGCTGGGCAAGCGGGTGGATGTCAAGAAGACGAGGGCCGAGGTTGATATTTGGGAGCAAGAATTCAGTACGAAACATGAGGTGAGCGTTAAACTCACTGACGCAGCAGTCATCACTCTTGCCGAGAGGGCAGGTGAACAGGGCCGGAGTGTGTTGCAGGTCTGTCGTGAGCGTTTCAAAGATTATCAGTTCGGATTGAAGCTGATTGAAAAGAACATCGGCCAACAAGAGTTCGAACTCACCCCGCAAGCAGTTGCTGATCCAGACAAGTTCTTGAGCCAGATGGTTGTTCTGAGCTATGGTCGGGAAGCAGACGGAGGTTCTTCGTCGAATCAGGACTCATGAGTCATGTAAAACAGGTTAATATAACAACCCTCTGGTTTTCAGCGGGTTTTGGCCTTGTCGTGGCCTTGGGATGCCTTCTCTTGGGAGTCGAGGTGAGTTCTACTCAGTGGCTTTCAGAGTCTTATGCTTATCGAGGATTTCCTCCTTTGACGGCGCTCCCGACTGCCTCTCTCCCTGTCATCATTGTTCTGATCGTAGTCACTTTTGCTGCTGCTCTCGCTTTAGAAGGAACACCAGGGCTTGGTCGACGAGTCCTTCTGCTACTCAGTGGCTTGGTCGTTCTCACGATGGCTTCTCCGGTTTTGGCTCTTTGGGGCTATTTATGGAACCCTTTGATCCTGTTTATTGCAGTGGCTTGGTCTGGTTTGATGGTCATACTCCATTCAGAGAATCATCATCGAGTGATCGTTCAGGATTCGAGCGATGATAAGGTGGTCCCCCTAGACGCAAATCGTTCTAATGCACGCAGACGAAAGCCCTAAAGCAGGTTTTGTTGCCCATCTGGTCTCGGCATTTCGGCACCAATTTTTTGATAAGCTGGGGGTAGTGCTACCCGGCCGCGTGGAGTGCGCTTGAGGAAGCCTTGCATAATGAGGAAGGGTTCATGCACTTCTTCGAGAGTAGATTCGTCTTCTCACAGTGCCGTTGCTAAGGTTTTGAGTCCACATGGCCCACCTTGGAACTTGTAAATGAGGGCTTCTAATAAGCGCTTGTCCATCTCGTCTAAGCCATCGGAATCAATATCGATCATGCCAAGGGCATCGATGGCGACTGAGCCTGAGATTTTTCCCTGAGCGCGGACTTGGGCATAGTCCCGCACCCAGCGCAGAAGGTTGTTTGCGATTCGAGGGGTGCCTCGCGAGCGGCGCGAGACTTCCATCGAGCCTTCTTCTGTGATGGGAACATCAATCAACTGAGCGGTGCGTCGAATGATGTGCGCTAACTCCTCGGCAGTATAGTAGTCTAGGCGGTTAATGAGACCAAAACGAGAGCGTAGCGGAGCGGTTAGCTTACCCGCTCTGGTAGTTGCCGCTACGAGGGTGAACTTAGGGAGATTGAGTTGGATAGACCGTGCTGAGGGCCCGGAGTCGATGATGATGTCGAGTCGGTAATCCTCCATCGCAGGGTAGAGATACTCCTCGATAGCAGGGTGGAGACGGTGGATCTCGTCGATGAAAAGAAGGTCTCCCTTCTGGAGGTTGGTGAGGATTCCGGCGAGGTCACCAGCCTTCTCGATCTGAGGACCAGAGGTAGTATGCAGGGTGGTGCCGGTAGCGGAGGCGATGATGTTTGCTAAGGTTGTCTTTCCCAAACCGGGAGGACCAGAGAGGAGGACGTGCTCCAAGACATCGCCTCGTTGACGAGCGGCTTCGACCATTAGGATGAGGCGATCCTTTACCTTCTCCTGACCGTGGAAGTCGTCAAAGTCTGGCGGGCGCAAGGATACGTCGAAGGGGGTGTCTTCATCAGGCGCCGTTTTGGGATCGAAGGGATCGTTCATCTACCGAAAGGGAGGATGAACTATGAAGGGGCAAGAGGGCACGAAGCTTTTCTGTCTTTTGTGCGTTTAGCTCTGAGCACTTTCTTGCTCAAGTGAACCGAGCCTCGCGACGAAATCGGAGTATCCAAATTCCCGAATCACTTCGCGTTGTCCATCCGAGTGCAGCAGAACCAGATCTGGATGAGGAACGCCGTTGAAGAAGGTAGATTTGACAAAACTGTAATGGGCCATGTCGTCAAAAACGAGCAAATCGCCTACCTCTAACGGACGTCGGAAGTGATAATCTCCAAAGATATCACCAGCCAAGCAGCTCAGCCCGCCCAATCGGTAGCAGAAGTCTTCGTTCTCTCCGGTTGGTGAGTAGTGTTCTCCTGGTAAGCAAACGCAGGGCTGTCTCCCATCCAGAGTGGGTTCTTGCTCTCGGAGATAAACCTCTGGCCGATACGGCATCTCCAAGACATCCGGGGTGTGGCAGGTTGGTGAGGTATCGAGGATGGCATGGTGGATGCCGTCGCTGACAAAGGTGTCTAACACTTCTGCCCGCAGCACACCGGACCGGATAGCGACCGCTTCTCCTGGTTCGAGCCAGACTTGGAGCTGATAACGCTCTTTCATGATAGAAAGAAAATCAACTAGAGCCGCCCGGTCGTAGTCGGGTTGCGTAATCCAGTGACCTCCACCGAGATTAAGGGTCGTGAATTGAGAGGAGGAAAGGAGGTCGCCAAAGTGAGCCAATACGGTCTGCATAGTAGACTCTAAATCGGCAAAAGGTTGCTCGCAGAGGGTGTGAAAATGAAGAGTGGAGAGTCCTTCAAGATTGGCGCTGGCGAGTTCTTGTGCAGTGATGCCTAATCGGGAGCCCGGGGCACAAGGATCGTAGAGGGGAGTCGAACCTGTCGAATGTTGGGGATTGATTCTCAAGCCGAAGTGGATCTCGCCCGCTTGTGCTCTTGGATGGTTCAGGCATTCATTCCGAAAGCGTTCCCATTGTGAGAGGGAGTTGAAATCAAGGTGAGTCGTAATGGCCAAGAGTTTACTGAGGTCGCTCTTCGAGTAGGCGGGGGCATAGGTCAAGGTCTCCTTGCCAAAGTATTGTTGGGAAAGTTGACTCTCCCAGAGCCCTGACGCACAGCAACCATCGAGATAAGGACGCAGCGAGTCGAAACTAGGCCAGCAGGAAAAAGCCTTGAGGGCGAGTGCGATCTTGGCCCCCGACTGTGCTCCAATTTGCTGCAGAATGCGTCCATTTTCCTCCAGCGCGGCTAGAGAAATGATAAACTGGGCCATGAATCACAGTGCTGAAAAAGAATGGATCAGTGTGGGCTTTTCCCGAGCGTTAGCCGAGGTAGGGAACATTCCCGAGGATGACGGCAGTAGCACCCAACCCGATGACGAATAGGAAGGCGGTGTTCTCAGATAAGAGGCGCTTTTTAGCGAGGGCATACGAGCCTCCTAGTAGCAGCCAGATCACCAGTTTCACCGCAATCCACCACGTAAACTGGTTCGACCATACAGTTGCAAGCAGACCAAAGCCGGAAACTAACAGAATGACTAAGCTGATTCCGTGTAAAATTCCCGCAAGTTTGTTATTCTTGTTAGATGAGGTGTAGATCCCTGCTCCGAGGGCTCCGAAAAGAATGACGACACTGACGAGATGAAGAATTTTATAGATTACCGGGTTCATGATCGAAAAAAGAAAAATAACTTAGGAGGCGTTCTGAATGCGCGGAACAGCCGCGAGGAGTTTCTGAGTATACGGATCTTGTGCTTGAGTGAAGACTTTCTCGGCAGAACCGTATTCAACAATTCGTCCCGCATACATTACCGCGATATTATCGGCCAAATAACGGACGACTGATAGATCGTGCGAGATGAAAATCATGGTGAGATTGAGCTCCTTCCGCAGCTTGAGCAGGAGATTGAGGATTTGGGACTGAATGGAGACATCGAGGGCTGAGACCGGTTCATCTGCAATAACGAGCTTCGGTTCCGGGGCCAGTGCACGCGCAATCGCAACTCGCTGTCTTTGTCCGCCAGAGAATTCATGAGGATATTTTCTCATGTGGCGTGGGTCAAGTCCCACCGAGTTCATGAGTTTCGTCACGCGGACTCTCATGTCCTCCTTATCCCGAGCGAGCTGGGGGTGGCGTCGAGCAATGCCCTCTGCCAGCATCGAGTAAACGGTCATCCGTGGGTTCAGCGAGGCGTAGGGATCTTGAAAAATCATCTGGAAATCAAGGCGATGATGACGGATTTGCGCTTTTGGAAGAAGATTCAGAGTCAAATCACGGAGGATGATGTTCCCCGAGGTGGGCACGATTAACTGCATCACTGCTCGCGAGAGCGTCGATTTCCCACAGCCGGATTCCCCAACCAGTCCGAGGATTTCCCCTTGTGCTATCGAGAGTGAGACCCCGTCCACTGCCTTCACTGGGTCTCCCTTCCTTTTCCCCAACAGCCCTTTCTTGCTGGGAAAGTAGACTTGGAGATTATCAATGCGGAGGAACATGGGGAGAGGTTAGAAGCCCTCGCCGAGAGAGAAAAGCGCCGATTCGAGCACTGTCAGATTTTTGAGGAAAAAGAGTTCGTCTGAGGCTTGCTGACAAGGGGTGCATTCGCTAGACGATTCCCATGGCCAAGAAACCAGTCGTATTGATTATTCGGGATGGATGGGGAGTGAATCCAGGAGGTGCTGCTACTGCTGAGCAGGATGGCAATGCGGTTGAGCTCGCTAACACCCCTTATCACGATTCGGTGCTTTTGCCTGATTACCCTCGCGGTCACCTATCGGCCTCTGGTCTTGATGTGGGGCTTCCCGACGGACAGATGGGGAACTCGGAAGTGGGACATCTTAATCTTGGAGCGGGTCGTATCGTCTATCAGGACCTCACTCGTATTAATAAATGTATTGCTGATGGTGAGCTGGGCCAGAATGAGATTCTCAAAGACGCCTTCGCTAAGGCGAAAGGAAAGCGGCTCCACTTCCTCGGACTACTCTCCGATGGCGGAGTGCATAGTCACCAAGACCATCTCGTTGCCCTTGCTAGTGAAGCCAAGGCCGCCGGGGTGGATGACATCTTCGTACACGCGATCACCGACGGTCGCGACACCTCGCCCACTGGGGGACAGGGATACCTGAGTGAGGTAGAGGAAAAGCTCGCCCAAAGCGGAGCTCGCATCGCTACCGTTGTCGGTCGCTACTACGCTATGGACCGTGACAAGCGCTGGGAGCGGACTCAGCTCTCTTGGGACGCTATCGTCGATGGCAAAGGGGAGAAGAAAGACATCCTCGCCAGCGAAGCCGTCGCCGAACAATACCAGCAGGAGAAGACTGACGAGTTTCTCATGCCTATGATTTTTGAAGCCCCCGATCAGCGCCGTATCAATGACGGCGACGTCGTCATCTTCTTTAACTTCCGGGCGGACCGCGCTCGCCAGATTTCCGAGTCCTTCCTCAAGGAGGGCTTCGACGGCTTCGATATCGGAGGACAACCCAAGGTTCACTTCGTAACGCTTACTGAATACGACGAGACCTACGGCTGCCCTGTCGCCTTTCCTCCCCAAACCTTGGAAAATGTCCTCGGCGAAGTGGTTGCTAATGCCGGTAAAAACCAGATGCGTATTGCCGAGACTGAGAAATACCCTCACGTGACCTACTTCTTCAACGGCGGTATCGAAAAGGAATTCACCGGGGAAGAGCGCTTCATCATTCCCTCTCCCAAAGACGTCGCCACCTATGACGAGAAGCCCGAGATGAGCGCCAAGGAAGTGATCTCCACCGTCGTCGACAAGCTCAAGAACTACGACCTCATGATCCTCAATTTTGCCAATCCCGACATGGTTGGTCACACCGGCATCGTTGAGGCTGCGATGAACGCGGTTGAAACCATCGACGACGCGGTGAAGCAGGTGGTCGAGGAAACACTACGCCTAGGCGGTCAACTCCTCATCACTGCCGACCATGGCAACTGCGAGTTCATGCGCAATGCTGATGGTTCTCCCAATACCGCACATACTACCAATCTTGTGCACGCCATTTATGTGGGTGAGAATGCGAAAGACTATCAAGTGGTAGACGGTATTCTCGCTGACGTAGCGCCCACTCTGTTAGATATGATGGGGCTCGACAAGCCGGCGGAGATGACCGGTGAGTCGATCTTGAGAAAATAGGCTCTTCACTATTTCCTAGTGTTGATCGATTTTGTAAGCCTGTTTTCCACAGTTTCGTGCTTTTCATGCAGACCATACATCTCATTTCTTTCTTGTTCTAAAACCATCGACAAAAAGAGGTTTTTTCGTAGTCTCCCGCCGAAATGAGCGACTGGAAATCAGCTTTGGAAAGTGCGGTAGGGGAGGGGCTTGTCTTGGCGAGTTCGCAGGAGAATGTGGAGAACTACTTGCAAGGGGCGAGCGGCGACGTGGCCGAAGCTGCCATTGCGGAGCTAGTCGCCAATCAGCAGTGGGAAGAGCTCAATGACCGTTTTTACAAAAGCTTAGAGTTCGGCACTGGCGGTTTGCGCGGTCGTACCATTGGTAAGGTCGTTACCAAGGCGGAAGAAGGTGCCGGGGGACCTCTCGAACGTCCCGAGCATCCTTGCCAAGGCACTGCGACCATGAATTACCACAATGTCGGTCGCGCGATGCAGGGCTTCATTCGCTACGTGAAAGCGAACAGTTCCGAGGCCAAACCACGCTTCGTCATCGGCCACGACACCCGTCACTTCTCACGTGATTTTGCCGAGTATTGCGCTCGTCTCTGCGCCGACCTCGGTTGCGACGCCTATCTCTTCGATGGCCCTCGTGCCACGCCCCAGATTTCCTATCAGATTCGCCAAGTTAATGCCGCAGGGGGAATCATCCTCACCGCCAGTCACAACCCTTATCATGATAATGGCTTCAAGGCCTACCTCGACGATGGAGGACAAATTGTCGAACCCGCCGCGAGCGGAATCATCGCCGAGGTCAATGCCCTTACGAGTGCGGACTATGAGGCGGTCCCCGCGGCAGAACAAGGCGAGGTCATTACCTTAGGCGCGGAAGCCGATGAGGTCTACATGGCCGGGACGCAGAATCTCCTCCTGCGACCCGAGTTGTTAGAAGGTCGCTCGGCCAAGGTTGTCTACACCAGTATCCACGGCACCGGCGGACACATCGTAGTGCCTCTGCTCAAGAAGTTAGGTTTCGAAGTGCTCACCGTTGCGGAGCAGGAAGTGTCCGACGGACGTTTTCCAACTGTCGCTTCACCCAATCCCGAGAATGCGGAAGCACTCCAGATGGCGATGGACCTTGCCGTGAAAGAAGGCGCTGAGGCCGTCATCGGAACGGACCCTGACTGCGATCGGATGGGCGTTGCAGTGCGCAATGCTGCTGGCGAAATGGAACTTCTCACCGGGAATCAGATCGGCTCTCTCATGGCTTGGTATCGCATCAAGATCATGTTCGAGAAGGGTTGGCTCACCGAGTCTAACCGCAGTCGTGCCGTCTTGATTAAGACTCTCGTCACCAGCACTCTCCAAGACACCATTGCCCACGAGCATGGTATCTCAGTCGTGAATACTCTCACTGGATTCAAGTGGATTGCGGCCAAGCTCGGTAAGTATGAACAAGCTCTTCCTAAGGATAAGGTCGAGGACTATCGAGCTATTAGCGCCGAGGAATCCCGCAAGCTGCGTCTCGAGTATTCTAAATTCTTCGTCTTCGGGGGTGAAGAAAGCTACGGCTACTTGGGAGACGATTTCGTGCGCGACAAGGACGGCAACGGCGCGGTTGTCATGTTCGCCGAATTGGTCGCTTACGCCGCCAGCAAGAACTGCAAGCTCACCGACTTGTTAGACGAAGTTTATCAGGAATACGGAGTTCACGTGGAACTCGGGAAATCGATCTACATGGAAGGAGCCGAGGGTGCCGCCAAGATTGCTAAGCTCGCCAAGAGTTATTCTGAAAATCCCCCAACGGAAGTCGATGGCTCGGCAGTGGTCAAAGTGCGCGATTTCAATACCGACACTATTTTTGATGAAGAAGGGGATGAGATTCCTTCTTCGGCGATGCTAATGGTAGACCTCGCTGATGGGCGCGTCTTCGCCGTTCGTCCTAGCGGAACCGAGCCCAAGATTAAGTATTACCTCTTCGGCAAAGATGAGCCTAATACGACGGACCTAGTAGCGAGTAAGGCGAAGGTGAGTTCTTCCCTCGACTCGATGTGGCAAGCGATTGAGGCCGATATCGCGAACCGAGTTTAAGGAGAACTAACGGCGCATTTTTTCCAGGGGCTGCGTCCCTGGGAACCAGTATTCGAAGGAAAGCGCCCCTTGATGAAGAAGGAGCGAAAGCCCGTTCGCGATACGGGCTCCGTTCGCTTCTGCGAGACCAAGGAAGCGAGTCCGTGCAGGTTCGTAGATAGTGTCGTAGACGAGATGATGGGGTTGGAGACAGCTCTTGGGAATGGGGGCCGAGTCGGTGGCCTTGAGTCCGAGTGAGGTGGTCTGCACGAGGAGATCGCAATGTCCGGCCACTTCGGCAAGCTGTGGAGAATCTAACGCAAGCGCGGAAAGCCGTTCGCCGGGACCATCGAGCCGATCCGAGTTGAAAAGGGGCGCCAGTTTTTCGCAAAGAGCTTCGAGCTTATCCAGTGAACGATTCACGAGCACCAGCTGCTCACAACCTTCGCGAGCACACTGTGTAGCAAGCGCTTGCCCCGCACCTCCACCAGCTCCGATGATCATGATTTTAAGGTCTCGCACATCGACTGAGAAATCTTCCCGAATGGCACGCACAAAGCCCGGGCCATCGGTATTGAAACCAAGAATTTCCTCTTCTTCTCCAAAGAGAATCGTATTCACTGCCCCAATCGCCTCCGCTGCGGGGTCGAGACGACTACAAGCTTCCAAAGCCTCGAACTTATGCGGCACCGTCACGTTCGTTCCTACAAAACCGAGTGCTCGCATCTTGGCAAAGGCCGGTGTCAGTTCACCGGGAGCGAGATCGAGACGAATATAACGCGCCTCAATCCCCAAGGCATCCAAGGCCGGTTGATGGAGCTGAGGCGACTGCGAATGCGCCACCGGATGACCAATCACCGCCAATCGAGCAGGCTTCGCTCCCGCAGGATTGAGCACTTCAGGGTCATCAAGGTCCGCCAGAGTATAAACGTCTTTCATCCAGTGCGCAGCCTAGGGGAGACAATCGAAATTGACCAGTCACGAAGCAGCTCTGCGAGAGAAAGAGAAGCGAGCGAGGATCTCAAATCCAAGGAGCTGATTGTTTGTTAGAAACCAGCGAGCAGATTCGCGAAAATCTCTACCTCCAGTTCTTTTTCATCTTCCGAGTCTTCCTCACCGCTTACTTCAGCAGTATAAATCAAGTGAGAGAGATAGAAAGGGGAGTAGAGAGATAACAAGAACGCTAAAGCCAATGGTTTGGCCAGTGGTGTGGGCGTCCCGCCCACAACCCCAATCAAGATCAATGGGCGCATCAATCAGCTCCTCTTCAAAAGAGCCTAAGCCACTCCCGTTGTTCACCAGTTTCAGGCATCTTTCTCTCTAGAGAAGGGGATGGTGCCACCCTCTAGTCGGGAAGTCTCGCGAGACTCCTTGCCGCCACAGATCTCCATCATCCTGCGCTCAAAGTTTACTCCACCCTTCAATTTAGCATCTTGTTCTACCTTCTTTGGAAGGTGCTCGAACCTTCTGTTCGGATGCTTTTTTTGGTGTCTGATTCTAACCCAAACTATGATTAACTCCTCATCTTTTATTTGATAAAGAATCCTGTAGTTATCTTGCCTCACCTAGTTCTTTTTGTTGTGGGTCAGTTTTTTGCTCAGAACTGGTCTTGGGGGGCCTTCAGTAACCTGCTTTCAGGAAAAAATGATTCCAAATTTACTCAAGTCGAGGAGGGTTGAAAGCCTGTTGAACGTGTTCATCAGGTTTTGAACCAATAAAGAGTTGAGGAAGTTGGGGAGTGTTTTCTTGGAATGATGTTATCGGAGGTGCTCTTAGGTCTGTTAGAGGTTTTCTGTATCTGTGCTATAATC
>CALFBF010000105.1 GCA_937949965.1 uncultured Roseibacillus sp. | reverse complement strand
AACTGCTCTCCGAAATGCCGGAGAATCATCAGACCTTATTTTTCTCTGCGACCATGAATCGTGCCGTTAGTGGCTTGATTCGAAAGTTTGGTAACGATCCTCGCACGATTGAGATTGAGCGCAAAACCTTAACGGTAGAAGCGATTGAACAAGTCTCTTACGAGGTGCGCAATCGCTCTCGGGTGGAGGTCTTGTCTCGCATCTTGGATATGGATGAGCCCCGTTTGGCGATTGTTTTCTGTAATACCCGCCGCATGGTAGATGAAGTCTGCGAGACCTTGAATGCTCGTGGATACTCGGCAGACAAGTTGCACGGTGATATATCTCAAGATCAACGAGAGAGAACACTAGCTCGTTTCCGTAAGAGCACGGTCGAGATTTTGGTCGCGACTGATGTTGCAGCACGTGGAATCGATATTGACGATATTGACTTGGTAGCCAATTACGATCTTCCACAAGATCCAGAGGACTATGTTCATCGGATTGGACGGACTGGTCGGGCAGGACGCAAGGGCCGTGCCGTTACTTTCGTCTATGGTCGCGATGTGTATCGTTTGCAGAACATTGAGCGCTATACCAAGCAACGTATTCCACGTTCACGAATTCCTTCGCTGGAAGAGGTGCAGGGGAAGATGACGGACCAACTCTTCGAAAGTGTGCGCACTCGTCTGGAGGCTGGCGAGTGGAAGGATTACTCCGAGCAAATTGATCGTCTGTTAGACCAAGGGCATACTGCGACCGATTTGGCTTCGGTACTCTTTAACATGTTGGCTCAGAGCTCTGGCCGCGAGGGAGAAGAAATCCAAGAAGATCGCCCGGGAGCACAGCGTCGTGACCCTCGGGAACCACGCGAGCGTCGCGAACGAGGTGCTGAGATGGGAGGTGATCGTCGCGAGCGTAGAGAGCGGGGCTTGAAAAGACGCGATGAGGGGGGTGGCGAGACGGAAGAAGGAATGACTCGTCTCTTTTTGAACATGGGCAAGATGGTTAAACTTCAGCCCAAGGACATTGCGGGCCTTCTTTACAATGAGGCGAATCTTCCTCGTGGCTCTGTGGGACGTATCCACATGTTTCCCAAACATAGTTTAATCGAAGTACGTTCTGATGTCGCTGACGATGCCATCGCCGTGGCTAAGGATGCTAAGCTACGAGGAAAGCCTTTCCGGCTCGACTTCGATAAAAATCCTACCGGAGCTCCTGGAGGAATCGATGGTGGCAAAGGTGGTAAAAAGGGTAAGGGTGGCTTTCAGCGAAAACGCGAGAGATAACCGAGAGCGGTTTCAACGAGGAAGCATCAGCTCATCGTTCTTCAGTCCGGTGAGCTGACGCAGGCCTTTCAGGAGGAATAACATGCAACCCATCATGAAAGCCATGATGGGAACACCGATGACGAGAAAACCAACCCAGGTGATCGAGCCGACTGCCTTGTTGTAGAGCTCTCGTGCATTCTCAGCCTCGTAATCAATTTTATCCGGTCCGAGGTAGTACTGAGCGAGGAAGAAGTTGAGTACGGTGGAGATGAGAAATGATCCTGCGAAGATGAGGGTGCATTGGAAGAGGAGTTTGGCATAGGGCGTATGATTGCCCAATTCTTCGACCTTAGTGGTGATTCGTTTCAGGTCAAAGATCTGATCGTTGTAGAGGAAGGTATTGAGTAGAGGGGTCTTGGTCCAATGAGAGACTAATACCGCCATCCCCAAGACGAAGGGGATAGAGGCTTCCTTGAGTCCGAAAAGAATGGGTGCAGAAGGGTCAATGGAACCGTCTTTATTCCAGAGAAAGAGAGTGAGACCACCGGTGAGAAGAACAGAAACGAGACCGAGGACGGAGAAAAAGTTCAGTTTCTTATGTTTTACCAAGAACCAAACTCCGTAACCAATCGGGAAAGCAAGAGCTACAATCAGAGCCCACATCGGGCCAAGGTGGTAGAACTTAGGCGAGTCAACGAGAGCAGGATCTTTGGATAACTTGCCGAGGGCCAATACGGGAATGAGGACGTTAACCAGAATGTTGGTGAGTGGATTCTCTTTAGGCGGTTGGGTATCGACTTCGGACATAGTTGAGTGAAGAAAACTTCCGCCAGATATCTTGTTGACCCAAGGAAAATCTCCGCCCGTTTTTGGAAGTTGGTTAGAGGGGTGTTAAAAAGAGCTTTGTCACCAGGAGACTACTTTTTCACTTCTGAGACCCTTGTTGTTTGACTGATGACGGCCGCTGCATTCCACTGCTCCCCATGCGGAAACGTGAGGGAGAATCAGAAGAGAAGAAAAGTGGTCGCAAGCTAGCGATCTTGGGCTTCTATGGCTATTTGGCAAACTACAAGAAGACTTTCTACCCAGCCTTGCTCGCGCTTTTCATCACGGCCGCGCTTTCACTCGCCTTTCCTTTCTTCCTCAGTCAACTCATTGGGGGGGTGAAGTTCAACGAGGCTGAGCTCCTTGATGTGGCAAAGGTGAAGGCTGGGATTAATAAAACGGTTCTCATTCTCGTCGGAGTCCTCGCCTTGCAGGCCTTCGTCTCCTACTGGCGAGTGCGTGGCTTTATCAAAGCTGGCGAGAGTGCACTCAATGATATTCGTCGTGATGTCTTTCAGCACTTAGTGCGCTTGCCGATGGGATTCTATGAGAAGAGCCGAGCTGGCGAGTTATCCGGTCGCGTCGCAGCTGATCTTGCGGTCCTGCGCGAGACTCTTTTGACGACGGTGCCGCAGATGATTCGGCAGACGGTGATTCTCCTTGGCGGTCTCGTATTCATCTTCATTTTTTCTGGGAAGCTTGCTCTCTTTATGTTGGCCGTTATTCCGGTCGTAGTGTTGGCTGTTGCCTTCTTTGGTCGTAAGGTGAGGGGATATTCCAAGTCTGCTCAGGATGCCTTAGCGGATAGTTCGATTGTCATTGAGGAAAGCACACAAGGGATTGCGGAGGTGAAGTCTTTCCGCAACGAGGACTTCGAAGAAACTCGTTACCAAGACACCCTTGCCAACTATCTCTCCGTCGTAATGAGAGGAGCACAAGCACGGGCTGCTTTTATTGCGTTCATTATTTTTGTCCTCTTTGGCACGATTTCGGTAGTGGCTTGGTTTGGGGCTGGCATGTTAGCACAGGGAGAGCTGACTCAACGCAGCTTTGTGGCTTTTGTCCTCTTCAGTGTCTTTATCGGAGCTTCTTTAGGCTCTTTTCCTGAGATCGTGAGCCAGATCCAAAAGGCCAATGGGGCCACCGAACGTCTTCAGGAGATTCTGCAGGAAGAAGCCGAGGAACAGGGTCAGAGTTCTGATTCTACTGTGTCCGGAGCGCTTACTGCGCTTGAAGTTCGTTTCGCCTATCCTTCTCGGGAAGAAGTGGAGGTGATTAGTGGCGTCTCTTTCGAAGTGAAGGCTGGACAAAAAGTAGCCTTTGTGGGGCCGAGTGGTGGCGGTAAGTCCACTCTCTTTGCACTGATTCAACGCTTCCATCAGGTCAAGGCGGGGGATTTCCTCCTCGATGGCCGTCCGCTCGTAGATTGGTCGCTAGATGAGCTTCGCTCCGCCATCGCAGTCGTTCCTCAAGACGTGCACCTATTTGGTGGCACTATTGCCGAGAATATTGCCTACGGTCGTCCGGGTGCATCGCAGGAAGAGATTGAGAAGGCTGCTCAGGAAGCCAATGCCGCAGAGTTCATTGAGTCTTTCCCTGAGAAGTATGAGGCTGTTGTCGGTCCTCGTGGAATGAGGTTGTCGGGTGGACAACGCCAGCGGATTGCAATAGCCCGTGCCATTCTCGCCGATCCCAAGATTCTGATGCTAGATGAGGCTACCAGTGCCTTAGACTCGAAGAGTGAGCAGCTAGTTCAAGAGGCTCTTGAAAAGCTGATGAAGGGCCGAACTAGTCTCATTATTGCGCACCGCTTGGGCACTGTCCGAAGCTGCGATCAAATCCACGTTCTCAGTAGTGGTCAAATTGTAGAGAGTGGCACTCACGATGAGCTAATGACTGCAAATGGCACCTACCGTCTCTTAGCGGAGACCCAACTCCTGAGTAATTAGGATTTCATAAAAGCGGCCAGATTTCAGGTAGCTCAGCACTTTCAATATGATATGGAATACATTCTTTCGCCGATAAGAAGGTAAGCGAACTAAAATTCACCTCGTTGATTTTTGGCTACTAGGAGGATAACAAACGTTTTCAAAGATTTCTTCGATTTCCTCTCGCTAGGCTTTAGACTCGCGCGGTGAGGTCGTAAATTTCTAGTAGTTTGGGGGCTCGTCGAATAAGTTCCCGGCAGGCAGGCAATACAGGCTTGGTAGCCTTGGCCTTAGAGTTGCCTGGAGTAACTGATGGTCTAGGTGGTTTCGTTAATCTGAAGTGCTTCCGGCTGGAGAAGTTCGTCGGGAATGGTCTATCCCGTTGGTTGGAGCAGGTCAGCAATGGGGAAGGCGGTGGCGTTGATAATTCTACGGCCTATCTCGTAGCTCAAGCGAAGTGCTAGGCGTTGACTGTAGAAGATAGTAAAAGGAAGGTTGTCGCAAAGTTTACGACAGACGATGGAACTGGCAAAGTAGGGAACCAATCAAGGTGCCAGGTATGGGTGGACTGACCGGGATTGCGGCGGGGGCGGTGGTAGTTCGTAAGAACGATTTTTTGACAAATGGCGCGCTAGTAGAAAATCACTTTTTCTCGAAAGCAAATTGTCGGAAGTGTCCTTAAGTAAGTTCCTGACATAGAGAATGGTGGCCCGTCCCGGAATCGAACCAGGGACACAAGGATTTTCAATCCTCTGCTCTACCAACTGAGCTAACGGGCCTCTCTTGTTGAAGGGGCGGGTTTGTAATCTGGAGGGAGTTGTTTTGACAAGTGGAAAGTGACTAAGAAAGGAGACTTTTTTAGATGGGTGACAACTTGGGTCTTGGTTATCTTGTTTTCCCCGGTAATTTGAAGCCCGTGAGTTTCTTGAAACTAATTTTCCTAGCTAGTTCGGCTTTTTTATTCACTGCTTGTTTAGAAGAGTCAGGCAAGGTCAGTGTGGTAGACTTTCAAGAACTTGTGGAAGAGAAAGCCTCTCTAAAACAAGAACTACGCCGAGTGCAGGATGAACTCGCTGAATACGAAGAGCAGTTAGAAGCATCCGAAAAGCAGGGTGAAAGCTTGGAACGTGACGCTGAGGAAAGCGAGAAGTTGCGGAAAAAAAACGAGAAATTAGAACAAGAGCTTCACGAATTGCGAAAGGAGTATGCAGATTACCAGAAGAAGTATGAAGCGGCAGTGCGTGAGAAAGCAATCGGAGAGAAGATTGCGTCCTTAAAGATTGGAGAACAGATTTTTAAGAATCTCGAGATTCAGGAGATTAGTGAAACAGAGATCCGATTGCGACACGATTTTGGTTTCGCGAATTTAAACTATGAAAGTGCACCAAAGGATCTGAAAGAGAGATTCTTCATTCGAAGTGAAAAAGAAGTCGCTCAACGAGCAGCTGACATTGCACAGTATACTACGGCGTCTAAAGGCGACGACCCAAATAAAGCAAGTTCCGAGAAGTCCGAAGACTCTGAAAAAGGAGAGGGTAATGAACAAGTGGCTAAGAAGGACGGGATAACTAGTAACAAAGCTCTATTGGCAGTGCCTTCGACGGTGCTGATCATATCAGGCAATGGAGGACAGGGAACCGGTTTCTTTGCTCGTGAAGGGACGAAGACATATCTTTATACAGCTGCTCATGTTCTCGACCGGAATACGAATCTGAAAATTGTCGATTCGAAAGGCAAAGAGTGGCGGAATTTTGGACCTTTCGAAGTGGCGAAGGGCTTGGATCTCGCTCGTCTAGAGGTGAACGAACCAGTAGATGATTTCCTCAATATCCGCAGGGTAGGAGCGGCATTAGAGATTGGGACACAAGTGGCGGCTTTTGGGAATGCAAATGGAGGAGGGGTGATCACCGAAGAAGGAGGTGAGCTGAAGGGAGTCGGTCCAACTTCTTACGAAATCTCTTCCGCTATTTTACAGGGAAATAGTGGGGGACCCGTGGTGGATGCTGAGGGTGAGGTAGTGGCGGTGGTGACTCATCTCCTACGAGCGCGTGACGATGTTTGGGCTAAGGGCACTCCCTCTGCAGAGGTTCGTCGCTTTGCTTGCCGTATTGATGCTAATGTGGAGTGGGTAACGGTTTCTCTTGGTCGGTTTGTCGCTTCTCAAGAAGTGATTGATAAATACGACCGCGTAACGCGACTCCTTTTTGCGATGTCAGCTCTGACTCCTACTACGGAAGGTCTTTACCTCGATACCGAATTGGGAGGAAGCCAGACTGTTCAGGATATTTTGAATGAAAATGCTTCGGATGCGGTGGTGAAAGAGGTGCTCAAAATCAATGCTGAACTGGTTGCCCGTAAGCTGAAGGTGAGTGAGTCTGATCTTAAAAAGAAATTCCGCAACTTTTTCAATAGAATTGCAGGCGATGCTGATCGACAATCTCTCAGTCCAATCTATTTTTCTCCTTATCATCAGACCGAGGTTGAGGCTTCGCTGGAGTTCCGGGAGAGAGCTCGCGAAGCGATGTCGGAGGCTATTCGGAATATACGATAATGAGTTTAGGTTCGTTTAAAGAAGAGCTGACCTACTTTCATCAATTTGGAGAGAAGACTCGCTGTTTCACCAAGGAGTTCGACGGTGTATTATTGCCGTATTATGTGAATGAATTTTGGACTGCCAAGCAACGAGCAGCGCATCCTTTGCACGAAGTTTCTTATCGAGCCTGTTTTAAGCCGCAACTCCCTCGTTTTTTCATTGAGCGACTCAGCAAGCCTGGTGATACCATCTACGATCCTTTCATGGGTCGAGGAACAACACTTCTTGAGGCCGCTCTGTTAGATCGTGCCGTTGTCGGGTGTGACGTCAATCCTTTGGCTCCTATTCTTTGTGGGCCTCGTCTCTTTCCTCCCACAGTCGAAGAAGTCGATACTCGGTTGGAAAAAATTTCGTTAGAAGGGATTGTTAGGGAAGAAAAAGAAGAGTTGAATACCTTTTACCATCCTAAAACTCTGACCCAAATGAGAGCTTTACAAGCTTATTGGGAGGATAAGGGAGAAGCCCAGGATGCCGTTGATCGTTGGATCCGGATGGTTGCAACCAATCGATTAACGGGACACTCAGCAGGCTTTTTTTCAGTCTATACCTTACCTCCTAATCAAGCGACCTCTCTCCGTGCGCAGGAGAAAATTAATGCCAAGCGAGGACAGGTGCCGCCTGTGAGGGATGTTAAGGCCATCATCCAGAAAAAGACAAAGAGCCTTTTGCGAAAACTCTCAGCGGAACAGATAAGAACTTTGCGAAAACGAGGAAGAGGGGCTAAGTTAATCACTGCCTCGGCGGATGAAACGGAGGAACTCGCTTCGGATAGCATAGATCTCATCGTTACATCGCCTCCTTTTCTCGACGTTATTGATTATCAAGGGGACAATTGGCTGCGGTGCTGGTTTAATGGGATTAAGGTGAATGAGGTTCCAATTTCGAATTTTCGCAAACCAGAGATTTGGCAAGAAGCGATGCAACAGGTGTTGTTGGAGCTCACTAGAGTGCTCAAGGGCGGAGGACATATTGCCTTTGAAGTCGGCGAAGTGAAGAAGGGAAAAATCTTGTTAGAAGAACTGATCATCCCAGCAGGGATTGCTGTAGGGTTGCGGCCTGAGTTCGTTCTCGTTAATGAGCAGGAGTTCACCAAGACGGCAAATTGTTGGGGAGTTGATAATTTAGGGAAGGGGACCAATACCAACCGAGTGGTTGTTTTTTCGAAAAATTAAGGAGACGTTCATCGCTAGGTTAAGCAGAGGGCTGCACAAGAGGGGTTTCTTCTCTCGAATATTCTTTCTTTCCCTTCGGTCAAACTGAGGTAGGTTTAAGCTTGATGAAAACGATTGTTATTGGACTTCTTTTTGTAATCTCCATTCAGGTGATGGCAGATCAGCGTCGTTCTCAAAAACGCCGTTCCCTCATCGATTCTGATCCTGATGTAGTCTACGTCGCTGATTTGTTGCCTGATAGACTGGTAGAACTTTCGGTAACGACTCCAACCCAAGTCTATGCGACCAAGAGAGGAGGACGTCGGCTGGGAATCATTGAAGGTGGTAAGGTTTCGCTCATTGGATTCAATAATCGAGCCATTAAAGTACAGGGTCAGGGTAAAATCGGTTGGATCAAACCTGCACACGTATCCGCTAGCAAAGGTAATATCCAAGAGTTGATGAAGACCGTCTTCGAACGTGAGATGGAGGTTAAGGCCCTTATCGAAGCAGGTGAAGTTGCCCTAGGGATGAATCGCGATGAGGTCTGTCGCGTGCTAGGCGAACCGACCAAACAAAGCCTGCGACGGAGCAAAGAAGGTGTCAGTGGCACAATGGAGTTCATCGAGTTTGAAAAAGTAGATCACTTTTCACCCGTTTTTGACCCCTTTAGCGGGACGGTTTTTCGTCGTTTCACGCACTCCACGCAAGAAGAGAAATCCAAGACGATTATTGAATTTGAAGACGGAGTAGCCACTGCGATTGAAGAAAGTGAGCAAGAGAACGAGAGAAGAATCCGAACTGTGACGCGTCCGATTATCTGGTTTTTTTAGAAAAGAGAAGTTCGCTAGCAGTGGACAAGTTAGCAGCTCCTCATTAGCGTGCTGCAGATGCGAAAGAGAAGCAGCGAAGCTCGTGAGAACAGACACGTTAGAGACCGTCCCTCCGGCCCGAATCGGAGCAAGATTTGGGCTGAAGAAGAACTCGTTGAGAAGGTCACCCGTGGAGAAGTCTCCTTTCTATTGATCCTCGACTGCGTGCAAGATCCTCACAATTTAGGCGCAATTTTGCGCACTGCTGATGGTGCAGGAGTGCAAGCAGTGGTTGTCCCCAAGGATAAGTCGGCAGGGATTACCGATACCGTGCGACGGATTTC
Organism: uncultured Roseibacillus sp.; assembly: GCA_937949965.1. Classification (GTDB taxonomy): domain Bacteria; phylum Verrucomicrobiota; class Verrucomicrobiia; order Verrucomicrobiales; family Akkermansiaceae; genus Roseibacillus. Next base: position 18,286 of record CALFBF010000105.1, on the reverse strand, counting down.
GGTAGGAGCTGCAGATTCGATGCCTTTTGTTCGCGTCACTAACCTTTCTCGTGCGATGAAGTCTCTCCAGGAAGCTGGGATGTGGCTTGTCGGAACGAGCGATCGCGCGGAGAAAAATCTCTACGAGACCGATCTGAGCGGAAACTTGGGAATCGTGATTGGTGCGGAAGGTGATGGTTTGAGGCGTCTAACCGAGGAAGGATGTGACTTCCTCGTTCGACTACCAATGCTTGGCAAAGTGCCTTGCCTAAATGCCAGTGTCGCAGCGGGAGTCTGTCTCTACGAAGCTGTGAGACAACGAATGTAATGGAGGTGAACGTAAAGACGGTCCTAGCGGAACTAACGACGAGGAATGAAGAACTACCTCTCCCGCTACGCCTGGTATCTGATTGGCATCTTGGACATCCTGCTTCGCAGGTGCAATCGCTCACCCAGATCGAATCCTTTCTCGATGGTGTTGGGACCTTAGTGATGGTGGGGGACGGCCGCGAAGAACTGGTTGAAGGGTGGCGTCAGCAGGCAGATCAGTTGTGGGAAGGCCTCCAAACTCTTTGCCGCGAACGCAATATTAAGTTCATTGCTTTGACTGGAAATCATGATCCAGACGCTTCTTCAGAGGGATGGATGTTCTTGCGAGAAGAAGCTATTCTAGTGACTCATGGAGACATGATTTACGACACGGCTTCTCCTTGGAGTCGAGAGCTTTTCGCTCGACGCGAGAGGGTTGCTTCTTATTTAGGTAAACAGAATTGTTCGTCTCTGATCGAGCGTTGGCAATGCGCACAAGGAGTAGGTCGCCTTTTACGACCAGATAAAAAAATGGCTCCGAACTTCTGGGGATATCTCAAGCTTGCTCTTTGGCCACCACAACGATTGTTCGCGGTGGTGCGAGTATGGGCTGGGTTTGCCCGCGAAGGTGAGCGCTTTCTTACCAGGTTCTGTCCTGAAGCACAGGTGTTAGTATGTGGGCACTTTCATCGCCCAGGTTGCTTCCGAGTGGGCGAGAAGACGGTTTGGAACTTAGGCTCACTGATGCAAATGTCCCGTTGTCTGGTTCTCGATTTTGATGGGAAGAAGCTCCATCTGGTCAAGCATTTGAAAGGAGCGCAAACTCGCAAGTAGTCAAAATAACTCTCAAAATGTATCTCTTGGGTTTTCAAGAAGCTTGAGGCCGCTTAGCGTCACCCCAACGATGGGCAAGGTGCAAGTGATGTCAGATACGTTGGCAAGCCAAGTGGCTGCTGGGGAAGTCGTCGAACGCCCTGCCAGTGTTGTTAAGGAGCTAGTAGAGAATGCTCTCGATGCTAATGCCCGTGAGATTGTTGTCGAGGTGAGGAAGGGTGGGATTGCGGCTATCAAAGTGCGAGACGATGGCGATGGCATGTCTCGTGAGGATGCGGTCAAAAGCCTCGAACGACATGCGACGAGTAAGCTGAAGTCAGTCTCAGATCTTGATGGAATTCAGACACTAGGTTTCCGAGGAGAAGCCGTTCCCAGTATCGCAAGTGTTTCTCGTTTTCGCCTGATCACCTGTGAGAAAGGAACGGATTTCGGGACCGAGGTCGTCGTTGATGGAGGGAAGGTTATCTCTGTCGGAGAGGTTGGCTGTGCGGTGGGAACAGAGGTAGAGGTTAAGGATCTTTTTTTTAATGTCCCTGCTCGTCGCAAGTTTCTACGCACCGAACTGACGGAGGGAGGTCATGTTGAGCATGAAGTCCGCATGCATGCCTTGTCTTCTCCAGGAGTGAGATTTGTTTTTCGGAAAGATGGTCGCACTGTCTATGACGTGCCTGCTAGTAACGATGCTCGGGTCAGGATTGGCGCGCTTGATGGTCGGCAGTTAATGCAGTCGATACGTGAGGTTGCCTGGCAACAAGGTGGGATGTCGGTCACCGGCTATATTCTTCCTGCGGAAGGAGCTCGTAAGACGAGGCGTGGGCAAGCAGTGTTTCTCAATGGGCGTCCTGTTGATGACCGAGTGATTTGGAAGGCGGTGGCAGACGCTTATGGAGATCGTCTCAGCGCTGGGATGTGCCCGGTAGCTTGGCTTTGGTTAGAACTACCCACCGGCTCAGTTGACGTCAATGTTCACCCTGCCAAAAAGGAGGTGCGTTTTCATCGTCCGAGTGAAGTGAGACAACTACTGTTAGAAGGACTTACTCGCGGATTACGTGGGAAAACCGGACAGGGTTCAGAGCGAAACGGAAGAGACTCTGCACCACCCCTTGCCACAGAGGTGGAAACATTGTCTAACAGCCAAGAAACGGAAGGACTGGCAGAAACTCCAGCAACGGTTAAAAAGAAGAAACCCTCCTCTTCGGATTCCCTCGACACTCCCTCTCAGTTCCCTCCCATTCCCTCGCAAGAAGCGCTACAATCACTCATTGATGCCGCTCCCAAAGTGGAGTTCAAACCGCAAAATATTTCCATAGACAAACAGCCTGAGCTGATGGCGGAAGAAGAACAACGTGAAGGAGCTAAGAGCTTTCGCGTGGTTGGAACACTGCAAGAACGCTTCGTTATTTTAGAAGGGAAGGAAGGTTTGGTAGTGATGGATGTGCGTAATGCTCAAGAGCGAATTGTATATGAGCGTCTGTCGAAGAAAGAAGAGGATTCACAGAAACAGAACCAAGGCTTGTTGGTTCCGGTTGTTTTACACCTTGAGGCTCGTGATGCGGCGGTTGTTTTCGCCAATCGAGAGAATTTTTTGGAAGCCGGAATGGATGTAGACGAGTTTGGGGGAAACACTATTCAAGTCCGCAGTATTCCTGACTTTCTAGGAGAAGGAGGAGTCGAAGAGCTGGTATTGTGTATCATTGATGAATTAGTAGAAAGTGAAGGAACCCGAGGGGGAAGATCCATTGCTTTCGAAAAATTTGCTGCCCAGTTTGCTAAGCAATGCGCACGAGGAGAGCGAGTTAATGAGACTTCCGCACAAACCCTGTTAGAAAGGCTTTTCGAGTGCGAACTTCCTTATTGCACTGCTGATGGACGACCGACTTTGATTCACTATAGTATGGGTGAACTTGAGCGTCGTTTTGGGCGTCGATCATAGGATTTGAGCGGGAAGGACTACTTGCTCAATGTGCACGTCTTTTTTGGAAAGAAGCTGATTCGATAACGGCGTGAATTGCTTCGTGGAGAGAACCATCAGCTTTTTCCATCCGATTGACAATTTCGTCAATAGCAGGGGCGTCATAGTATTCAATCCCACGACCAAGAGCGTAGGTGAGAATCTTTTCGACCAAGCAACGATGGAAATCATCACGACGATCAACCGCAAGAACTTGCTTGAGATCGGTGACGTCGGCAAATTCTTCCCCAGTCACGAGTTTGCCTTCGGTCTCGATCAGTTTACCATTCTCTTCTTCACGATAGCTACCAATAGCAGTGAAATTCTCGAACGCGAGTCCGATAGGGTCCATGCGGGCATGACAGGAGCGACAATCCGGATTTTTGCGATGCTCAACCATACGTTCTCTCATAGTTAAGTTCGCATTCCCGTGCCCAGCATCTTCGAGTTCAGGAATGTCAGGAGGAGCTGGGGGAGGGGGAGTTCCGAGGAGATTATCGAGAACGAAAAGACCTCTTTTAACTGGCGAGGTGCGAGTGGGGTTTGAAGTAACCACGAGGAAAGTCCCTTGAGTGAGGATTCCTCCTCGTGGGGCTGGTAATTCCATTTTTTGAAGAAGTTCTCCCTCAACTCCTTCAATTTGATAGAAGTCAGCGAGGCGCTTATTGAGGAATGAGTAGTTTGCATTGATGAGTTCAACTGCAGGTCTCTTGTTATCCAGAATGTAGCGGAAGAGGGTTTCTGTTTCGGACTGCATATCCTGGCGAAGTCGTGAGGAAAAAATTTTAACGGCGCTACTCGTACGCATACCCAAAACGATCTCTGCTCTAATGCCCAAAGTCGTCACGTCGCGAGCCTGCAACCACTGTCCGATAAAGTTTGTTACGAAACGATTGCTTCGTGTGTCCATCAGCATGCGATCAATTTCCGAACTCAAGTTCTCACGGAGAGTGCCCGCCGCGGCGTGGGCAAAAAGTTGTTCGTCCGGCAATGACGACCAGAGAAAGTAAGAAAGACGCGAGGCCAAAGACCACTCATCAATGAACGGATATTTCTCGTTAGGCTGATCACTGCTTTGGGTGAATTCCGTTCTCAGCAGGAAGCGAGGAGAGGTTAGAATTGCCGTGCCCGCCTGCCGGATACCTGATTCGAAGGAGTCATCTGCCTCTGCTGTATCAAGCGCTAGAGCAGTGAGCTGGGTGAGACTTTCTTCGGAAATGGGTCGGCGCCAAGCTTTACTAGCAAAGTCGTTTAAAACGACTTTGGTTTTCTCAGCCCATTCATCGCGGCTCTTGGGTTGGTGAGCAACAGGAATTACTCGTCGATAGCTTTCTGGGTAAATGAGAATCCCACTATCTAGGGGACCAGTGATACGAAAACTTTCAACCGAGACGCCAAGCTCTCCTTGACCCTCTTTGGGTTTTTCTCGTTCCAAAGTCTGTAGAGCAAAACGATGGCGTCCTGGTTCTAATTCGACTGTAGCTTTTAGTTCGCGCTTCGCAGAAAAATCCCACCCTAAGTCGATACGATTGAGCTCTCGCCCGCTCACCCCCATGAGGAGAGTTCCGCTATGACGAGTCGCTTCGGAACTACCAGAAACAGAGTAGGTGAGAACTAACTCATACTTACCCGCATGGTGAACGGTTCGATCCGCACTTACGACCTGAGGACGATTAAACTCAATGAAGCGACCTGTGTCGGTTTTGTTATTGCGATTGACCAGGTCAGAGGCCGTTAAGGTTATTCTCGGAGTAGTGCCAGCATTGTCGGGTACGGCCTGAGCCATAATTTGACTAGCAGCTTCGAAGTAACGCTCGGCGAGGAGGGGGGAAATGGTGAGAACGTCCCCGATCGTATCGAAGCCATACCCGGTATCATCAGGAGGGAACTGCTCTTTCGAGTCGAACTCAATTGCTAGCAGATCTTGAATCGTAGTTTCATACTCGACGCGATTGTGTCGCCGTACAGTGACTCGACCAGGATCAGGATTCGTTCGATCAATCCCGAGAGGATTACGCTCTAACCAATCTAAAAGCTCTTTTTTTTCGTCTGGTTCAAGAGGCTCACCTTCTGCCGGAGGCATCATCCCCGTACGGACGTTGAGCCATATTCGTTCCCATAAATTGCCATGATCTGCGCTTAAGGAGAGCTCGTCGAGTTGAATATCACCTTCTTTTTTTCCATAGCCATGGCAATCGTAGCAATAGAAGTCCAAAAGGTCTTCCATCGCTTCGGGTAACTCATCCCCGTTTCCGCAAGGAGCGAGTATGAGCCAAGAAATGAGAGTGAGTCTAGTTACAAGCAAAGCAGAAACAGCCAAAGGCCTTTTTACGAAAGACTGTGCTACAATCTTGCGGCTATTTACCACTTCTTTCAGGGAAAACGGCTCAGCTAATGCTCGCAGTAGCAACCAGTGGCGAATTGGATAGGCTCTTCAATGGATTGAATCTGTTCCGACTTTTCTCTCGTTCTCGTTTGACTCGTTTTTTGTGAAGTAAGGTTTGGCAGACTATCTGATGTAAAAGTGCTGGCAGCAGGCAAGATACTGCTAGTGGTCTCTAACTGATAAAAAGCTCGGTTAGGCAAAGGTGCTGGATCTCTCCAGGTTTGAATCGAGCCGTCGCCTGAGAAGGGTGCGCTACTTCCATTCTCTCTTGTTAGATTATTACTTCTAATTACACGATAATTTAAGAAGCTGCTGGTCGGCCATGAGAATGTCACTCGATCCGGTCCTAGCGTAATGGGCGTAAATTGTGTTGGAAGAGCCACTTCCCATCCGATGTCGACTAACCCCGCAAGATCCAAGTCGGTTATGAAATTAAAGGTGCGGCCATTATCATTACTCGATGGCAGCATCGTTACCGGTCTACTGACTCCATGAGGAATTCCGAAAAATCCGTAGGTAGGGCTATTAAGTGAACTTATAAAGTGGCTCCCATCAGCTGACGGAGGGCTCCCGTTCGAGGCCGTTGCGGCAGCTCCTTGGAAGAAATTATTCACAACTAGATTATCCCACGCTTCAGAGGGACCAATTCCCAAAACGTGCATAATCTCATGAGCCGCTGTTCTCACAAATTCGATTCCTGAACGATTTCTCGATAATGAAAAGTTCCAGTTAGTATCAACATCAAAGGTGATAGATCCCCCCCAGAGACCAACGTCGGTCCGTTCACCTTGATCGCCTAGTGCTCCAGACTGGCCTCGTCCTCGAATGCGATCCAACCATCTGGAAACTCCTGATGCACCGAAACCACCAGGTCCTCCTCGTCCCAATATTGTTCCTCCCGATGCAGACTGTCCTAGATTGCGAGCGCCAACATAAATTATAATTGTGTCTTCAGGAATGATAAGATCACGAAGCTCTTCAGTCGCACCGGTGGCGGGGTTGGAGAACCTTGCGGTCCAAGTCGAACTTGTAGGAAACTCAGTTCGATCGATTCTCAACAAGTTGTCTTGTAGAATACTCCCATAAAAATCAGCAACAGCTTCGATAGCGTTTCTTCGCTGTCGGACATTAAAAAAACCACTTTGATCAAAGGTGTAATCAATCTGGATATTAATCCCTAGGGCCGAAGAAGTAAGAGCGAGAAATGAAAACGCAGCGATTTTAATCATCGGTTTTTATTTTACTTATCTAAATGATCAGGTCGAGTTTAAAGTCTTTTCTCAAAACAACTTTTCCACTATCAGAGGAAGAAAGTGGTTTCATCTAACAGCATCGCTACGTTGAAGACGCTGAATGAGATCTTGGTGGAGTTCTACGCTGTTGAGAATGGCATTATGACTGGAGCTTTGGATAAGCAGATTGTCTGCGAAGGGAAGGGTAGCGCTTGAATTAGGAATAATAACGATATCGGTAGTGCTCCGATAGGTTGTGACAGGGAAGTCAGGGCGTCGCGAGTGGAGTCTTTTGAGAAAGCTAGCATTACGCGTCATTTGTTGTCCTGCAACTCCTCGGTGGAGGCTTGCGAGAAATGTCCCCTGGTGAGGAGTGGCAATGGTATAGAGACCTCGGCAACGTTTTGCCGATGCAGATTGTTGTAGAAGCTGCAAGGCAACAAGTCCTCCCATACTATGCCCGATGAACTGTAGAGGAGCGTTAGAGGAAAGCCTTTCTTTGAGAAAAGAGGACAACTGCTCAGCCTGTTCTTCGATCGAGAGACTACCGTCATTGGGGTGTAAGTCAGGAGTGAGGCAAGTATACCCTTGTGCCTCCAGCGCGTTGGTAAGTGGTCGCACATGCTCGGCATTCGCGAAGAGCCCATGCACGATCACAATCGTAGAAGGTGTTTTCGGAACTACCGTGACCGGTGGAGGGGGGACCGAGCAAGAAGCAAGAAGACAATAAATTAGGGCTACAAGCGCTTTCATTTCAGGAGGCGAGCTGCATCAACATTATTAGGATCGAGTGCAAGAGCCCGTTCTAAAAGAGCTTTTGCAGGAGCCTCGTTTTTATTTTGAAGAATCCAGAGTTCGGCCAGAGAGGTGATGGCTTGGGCGTATCTCTCCGGTTCGGTGTCGAGATCAAGACTCTGAGCAGCTTGACGAAGGTTCTTTTCGGCAGAACCGAAGTCTTCTTTCTGAACGAGAACTTTTGCAAATCCGAGGTAGAAATCAGAGTCGAAATCTTTTTCCCAATTCGTTCCCGAATTCTCCTGGGCAAGGGCTTCAGCTTGTTGAAAGAGGCGGCTTGATTTTTGGGAATCTTCCCCATCGCGGTGAGTTGCCATGGCTAAGCGAGCAAGCACTCCTGCATGTTCGGGGTGCTTGAATCGGAATTTTTCTAACAAGAGACGTGCGGCATGAGGATCAGCTAGGTCAAGATACTCGTTAGCAATTTCGATGGCCTCCTCAGGGCTGCCACTCCGGATACGTAAGACTTCGGCCCGATGGCTAAGGGCTAATAATGGCTCTTCTCGCTTTCGATGAAGTTTGGTCAAGGAGGTATGGGCGAGTGCTTGATCGGGATCGATCGCGATTACTTCACGAAGTATTTTTTCGCCCATGGCTTCATTTCTACTACTGAGATAGAGCAATCCAAGCCGGGTGCGTAAAGAATGCGACGAAGGAGTGAGTGCAAGATGCTCCTCTAGGGTGGTAATGGCTTGGTCCATTTGTCCTCTTTCGCGGTGATATTCCGAGATCCGTCGAGCAATCGAAGGGATCTTTAATCCTGTCTGGCTGAGTCGTTCCATCGCATGCTTGAGCCCCGCTGCATACTCCAACGATTCAGCCGGATAGAGAGTTTGAATGATAGGAATCAAAGTCAACCAATGGGTTGGGTCAGAGCTGGTTGATTCGAGTTGTTTATCAAGAATACGAAGGGAATCATCGCGCCGAGAAGCCTCTTCGTAACCAGAGATGAGAAGGTCCGAGAGACGAGGGTTTTCAGGGAAATTTTCGTAAGCCAATTCTAGAGTCTGGAGAATTTTCTTGGAAGTTTCCGTGTCCTCACGGAAGTGTTGTTTTAGGAAAGAAACGTAATCGAGTTGAGCACCTAGGTGCGCGAGATTGTTCGTTGCGAATTTTTCCAGTAGCTCAGCGGCACCCGCAAGGTCCTGAGAAGCGGGCTCTTCTTGGGGACGGAAGCTCAAGAGGCTTACTAATTTTTGCGTAAGAGGATAGACGTTTGGAGCCTTGAACTGGACTGGTTGGTAATGTTCGCGGGCTGTTTTCCAGTCACGATTTTGTTCGGCAAATACTCCCTTAGCGTAGCGGGAGAGATTACTACTATTGTCGCCGTAGAGCAGGGAGGGGAAGAACAGGAAGAGGGCGAGGAACCGCATAAGCAAACGAGTTTGATTGACTAAGGCAACTTCCACTGGAGACGTCGAGCCATGTATTCGCTTTGGGGTAGGAGGACGTAGACGGGCCTTCGTTGCGGATTGAGCCATTGGATGAGAGTCTTGAGCTGACTCTCGTGCATCGTCGTGCAGCCAAAGGTCGCTTTGGAACCACCGCCACGCCAAATGTGAAAGAAGATAGAAGAGCCTCCTCCCGCTACTGCTTGAGGAGCGTTATGATTAATAAAGAGCTTCAAAGAATGAGCGTAATCATTCTGCCTCATCTGCGCTTTCTTTTCCCATGCCGCAGAAGGTTCGCGATTCAGCCGAATGTGTTTGTTGTAGTGCGGCGATTTGACATCCTCGACCCAAAGGTCGCGGGTAGTGATGCGATTAAAAGAGAGGTTCGGGTGATGTTTCGTGTTCGGGTCATATCCCCAAGCACCACCCAACGAAAACACTCCTGCGGGAGCCCGTCGATCGCCTTCACGTTTCAAGGTAACACCGGCGGAATGAGGGTGAAGACCGCGTCCCCAGGCCAATCCGTTAGAACCTAAACGGCCTTTGAAGGGTTGGTCAATGAGCTGCCAGGCGCCGTTGCGCGAACGTTCGTACCGATGAAGGGTTACATGGGAGGAGTTCCATCCGCTTGCGATGCCGACGATGGCTTGGCTCGTATTGCGAGGGAGCTCGAATGAAAAGAGGGGAAGGGTGAAGAAGAGAAAGAAAAGGAGGGAGGTCTTCATGAAACTGTAATCTGACTGAAATCTGAGCCTAGGGCAGGTCTTTTCTCAGCCCTATTCAGGAGTGTGATATTGATCGAGAATGGTTTTTTTCTCGACGCACGATTGCCCATGATTGATAGCCTTCGTGGATCTTGGTCTTGCCTGATATCTCAAGTATTCACTTGCCAGAGAAGCGACGAGCTTCCGCAAGATCCATTTCTCTCAGAGTCCAAGGCAGACCATACTTCATGAGGTCAGTCATAAAGGCATCGGGATCATGTTGCTCGATATTCCAGACCCCAGGTTTACGCCAATTACCGGAGAGCATCTGTTTAGCTCCTATCATAGCGGGAACACCCGTGGTGTATGAGATGGCCTGCGAGCCGACTTCTTGGAAACAGGTTTCGTGATCACAGATGTTGTAGAGATAAAGCGCGCTTTCTTTTCCATTCTTATCAAGACCAGTCATGATGTTACCAATGCAGGTGCGTCCTTTGGTGCTGGCGCCTAAGTCTCCGGGGTTGGGGAGCACTGCTTTCAGGAATTGCAGCGGCACGATGTCCTGACCTTGGTAAGTAACGGGCTCGATCCCAGTCATGCCCACATTTTGCAGGACTTCGAGATGCTTGAGATAATTCGACGAGAAAGACATCCAGAATTGAGCCCTCCGAATAGTCGGAATGTGTTTGGTGAGAGATTCTAACTCCTCGTGATACATCCGATAAATCTCATAAGTTCCAACATCTTCCGGGCAAGTGAAACTCTGATGAGTGGACATCGCTTCTGTTTCCACGAATTCGCCGTTTTCCCAGTGGCGACAAGGGGCGGTGACTTCACGGATGTTAATCTCAGGATTAAAGTTGGTGGCAAACGGATGCCCATGATCACCGCCATTAACGTCAATAATGTCGAGAGTGTGAATCTCGGAAAAATGGTGCTTGAGCGCATAGGCCGTAAACACACCGGTCACACCGGGATCGAAACCTGAACCCAATAAGGCGCTGAGGCCTTTTTCCCGAAACCGATCCTGATAGGCCCATTGGTGAGAATACTCGAATTTTGCTTCCTCAGGTGATTCGTAGTTCGCGGTATCGAGGTAATCGACACCAGCTTCTAGACAAGCGTCCATAAGCGGGAGATCTTGATATGGTAACGCCACGTTGAGAACCAGATCAGGTCGAAGCTCATTCAAGAGCGCCACGGTGGACGGAACATCGTCAGCATCGAGTTGACGTGTTGCGATGTCTCGATCCGTACGATTTTTGACCTCAACGGCAATAGCATCGCATTTGGACAAGGTTCGAGATGCGAGCGTAATTTTCCCAAAAGTTTCCCGAACTTGAGCGCACTTATGCGCCACCACATGACCAACACCACCAGCACCAACTATAAGAACATGCTTCATCGCGCAGTGATCTAAAAGCGACCACGAAAGGAATCAAGCGTGCGGAAAGCCAGTGAGCAAAATGACGCTTATTGAAAAAGAGGTTCCTATTCGAGGGGCTTAGATTATGTGCACGAAAAATTGTGCAACAGGCTCTGTGGAAAACGAGAAAACCTTGTCACTGCGGGGATATTACGCTGGCACAACGGATTCCGCATTACATTTATTATGCGAAGTTATGATTTGTTTTGAAATCATTGAATGCGTTTTGTGTATGGGCAGATTCTGTTGAGTTGCTCGCACGACAAATGATTAGTTACCTGACTCTGCTTGCGTGGTCAGCGAGTTGTTTCACTGCTTACCTAAGTTGAGCTTGTCTTGTGGAGAGCTTTGCCGTCAGCTCTCGGGCAGCTCATGAAAGTTGTCGCGGTTGCGAATCAAAAAGGCGGCGTTGGCAAGACGACGACTTCCATCAATCTCTCTTCAGCGCTCGCGCTCGAAGGTCAACGGGTCTTGCTGATCGATCTCGATCCGCAAGCGAATGCGACCAGCGGTCTCGGATTCCCAGCTGATGAGCACGACAGCATTTACGCCTCTCTGGTTGGCGACGATTCACTGGAATCTAAGGTTCTGACCACTACACAGGAAAATCTGCACCTGATTCCTGCGGAAATGGATTTGGCCGGTGTCGAAGTCGAATTGGTGCGCTTCGACAATCATCTCACGCGGTTGACCGAGGTTTTGCGGGATTCGGCCCGAGTTCGAGCTGCTTACGATTACTGCATTCTCGATACACCGCCGTCCTTGGGTATTCTGATGACTTCCGCTTTGGCAGCTTCCGATGAGGTTCTGATTCCACTGCAATGCGAATGGTTTGGGCTCGAAGGTTTGGCCAAAATCACACGAGTTGTGAGTCAGATTCGTGAAGCCGGCGTAAACGAACAGGTCTTTATTGAAGGTATTTTGATGACGATGTTTGATGGCCGCACTAATCTGTCGCGCAGCGTGGTTGAGGAGGTTCGTAAATACTTTCCCAACGAGCTCTACGAGACGGTGATTCCACGCACGATTCGGCTCGGTGAAGCGCCCAGTCATGGTCGCACAATCTTCGATCATGATAGCAATGGAATCGGAGCACGTTCGTATCGCGATTTAGCTCGCGAATTTCTCAAACGGCATCAGCCTGAATCGACTTTGGCGTGACAACATTCCCGCTTGCCGCAAGGCCCCGCAGTTTCGATAGTGCCCGAAAGCACAGCCTAATTGCTCTTGCTTATTTTTCCGTAGTTATGCCTCTTAAACCCTTCTTTCTTAGTTCTTTAAGAACCAAAAAACCTGCTTAAATGCAGTTTTTCTAACTTTTTATATTTTAACAATTTTCTCATGTTTTTTTCGAAGTTTTTCGGCCTGTTGTCTAATGACATTGGGATTGATTTGGGCACCGCCAACACTTTGGTCAACGTTAAGGACCACGGTATTGTCTTGCGAGAACCCTCGGTAGTGGCTGTCAAGGCAGGCACCAATGAGGTTCTTGCCGTCGGTGATGATGCTAAACGGATGCTGGGCCGCACGCCTGGTAATATTGTCGCGATTCGGCCGCTCAAGGATGGTGTGATTGCCGACTTTGAGGTCACCGAGGCGATGTTGCGTCACTTTATTCGTAAGGTGAACAATAAGCGCCGCGCCCGCCCGCGGGTGGTAATTGCGATTCCTTCCGGAATCACCGAAGTCGAACGCCGTGCGGTTAAGGAATCTGCTGAACAAGCTGGTGCGCGTGAAGTTTATCTCATCGAAGAACCCATGGCGGCTGCAATTGGGGTTGGCTTACCGGTTCAGGATGCTTCCGGTAATATGATTGTCGATATCGGTGGTGGTACGACTGAGGTAGCCTTGATTTCTCTGTCTGGCATTGTCTACGCCCGCAGTGTTCGCACTGCTGGTGATGAGTTGGATGAAGCGGTCATTCAATACATGAAGCGTGGTTATAATCTCATGATTGGTGAACGCACTGCCGAGGATATCAAGATTCGTATCGGGTCTGCTTCCGTTTTACCGAAAGAAAGCAGTATGGAGGTAAAAGGGCGTGATTTAGTTTCGGGACTTCCGAAAACGGTCACCATTACTTCTGATGAGATCCGAGAAGCGATGGCAGATCCTTTAGCTACGATTGTGGATGCAGTGAGAACGACTCTCGAACGCTGTCCGCCGGAACTCGCTGCTGATTTGGTCGATCGAGGAGTAGTTCTTGCGGGTGGTGGTGCTTTGTTGCGTGGTTTGGATAAACTCCTACGTGAAGAAACAGGACTACCTGTGCACATCGCAGAGGATCCACTCAGCGCAGTAGCGGAAGGAACAGGTAAAGCGCTTAGCGAATTGGCCTTCCTAAAACGAGTGACCAATACGGACTATCACTCTACGCGCTAGTTTTTCTGCTTTAATGTCTCATGAAGCCGCTGACCCTCTTTGTCTTGCTGATTTTCCTCGGCGCAACGACTTGGGTACTGACGTGGAGCCCATTGACGGTTCGCAAGTTTCAAGAGACCTACTACCGCGCGATTGGGCCTTTTCTCAAAAGTGGTTCTAACATTGAAAAATTCAGTCGTGAGTTCGTGCGCGAAGTGGAACATTCGGAAAACCTACAGCGCAAGTTGGAGGCAATTCAGGCGGACTATGGAGAATTGAAAATCATCGAAGGCCGTTTTCGCGAACTGGAACGCGAAAATTTGCAACTCAACCAAGCTCTTGGTTTTCAGAAAGGAACAACCTTTGACGTTAAGGCAGCTAAAGTGATCAAGCGCCAACCATCGACTTGGTGGGATACGCTCACCATCAATCGCGGTGAAAAAGACGATCTAGGAACTCAACTCACTGTGCTGGCTGAGGGAGGACTAGTTGGACGGGTTGACCAAGCTTTCGAAGACGCGGCTAACGTGCTCCTTCTTACCGACGAAAGTTGTCAGGTCTCGGTCTACATCGAAGGCTCGCCAGAGAAGGGGATTTTAAGTGGAGATCCGGGTGATTATGGGACAACTCCCCTGCTCCGTTTGCGCTATCTCAGCCGCAACGCGGCGCTTCAACAAGGGATGAAAGTTTTCACGACAGGACTGGGAGGTATCTTCCCGCCTGATATTCAGGTAGGAACCATTGCGGAGACTATCCCGGGAAGCTACGAAAGTGAGGCATTGGTAAAGCCCAGTGTCGATTTACAGAATTTGGCTGTTGTTTTTGTCTTAGCAGGCGATCAGACGGCTGTTGAAGAGAAAGAAGCGGAGGAATGATTCGTTATTTGTTAGCGATTTTCGTGATTCTGTTGGCTTCCTTTGTGTTGCGACAGTTCGTGCCCGTTTTCCCCGAGTTTTATCATGCTCGTTTCTTCCTCGTGTTGCTCATTTTCATTTGCGCGGCAGTGACCTTAGACGCTATTGGGATGCTTCTACTTTCCTTTGTCTGCGGACTCCTCTGGGATGCGCAACATACTATTCTTCCTGTAGTAGGGGATCCTGAGATTTATACCGACACTGCGGCGACGTTAAAGTTTGGCTACTCGATCTTTCTCTTCGCGATCGCAGGATTCGTAATGCAGGGTGTGCGACCTCTGTTCAAAGAAGGGAAATGGCAGGCTTCCTTTCTGGTCACCGGAGTGGCTGTTTTCCTATATCTCGTTATTGAGCTCATGTTGCTTTCCTTCGTTCGTGGCCGGGTGGTATTGACCGGTGACACCTTGCGATTTATCTTCTTCAGTTCGGTCCTAACGATGCTTTTTTCCCCTTTTGTCTTTTTGCTTCTTTTCAAACTCGCAAAAACATTCCGTTACGAAATCCGTATAAAAGGGCTTCGCCACCGAGGTCATCACTAGATTATGGAGTCCCGTTTCCGCTTCCGACTTTATCTGCTCACCGCGCTTATTCTATTAGGCACGGTTTCTCTGCTGCATCGGTTGCATCAGTTCCAGATCAAGGATCAGCATTACTACATCCAGAAGAAGCCCGGCTTTAGCGTAGTTTCTATCCGAGAGCCAGGTGTGCGGGGAGAGATCATGGACCGTAACGGAGTTCCTCTTGCCGAGAATTACCGCATTTACGAACTGGTCGTGAATCTCGGGGAAGTTCGTGATTCTTGGGTTAGACGCTGGCGCACGGAAAAGACACTCGACGAAGGCAAGTCTACGGAGGTTCCAAAAATCGACGAAATCGTAGAGCAACTCATTATGCCTCGTTTGGCAGAAATGGGGGTCGAACCTCGGCTCAATCGCACCGCAATCCGGACTCACTACATCACGCACGGCGACTTGGTGCCCTATGTCTTTCCCGGTGAGTTAGACTTCGAACAGTTCTCTCGTCTCGCCGAGCGTCGACTCGGGTTACAAGGGGTATATGTGAACTCTCGTCCGCAACGGCGTTATCCGTTAGGCACCTTGGGTGGGCACGTGGTGGGCTATGTTCAACAGTGGAAAAAAGGAACTTACACCGCAGCGGAGAAAGCCGAATTCGCGCACTACTTTGGCGATAGTAAGGGCGTCAGTGGCGTGGAAAAAACTTACAATGACATCCTCACTGGACAGCATGGCAAGCAGAGTCTCTACAAGGATGAGAAAGGTCAAATCATCGGACGAACAGTAGACTCGCGACCACCTGCACAAGGAGCCGACCTTACCCTCACCCTCGATGCTGGCATCCAATGCCTCACCGAAAATGTGCTCCGGAAAGCTGGACGTGCGGCAGCCGTAGTGATGGACGTAAATACGGGTGAAGTCCTCGCCCTCGCCTCGGTGCCGAACTACGATCCGAACGACTACATCCCGGCTCTGACTCAGAAATCAGCTGATTACTATTTCCAAAACAAGGGCCACCCTTTCACCAATCGAGCAGTTAGTAGTTATCAGTCTGGATCTACTACTAAAATCCCAGTAGCTCTCACTGCGCTCACCAATGGTCTTGTCAACTTTTCTGACAGCTGCCGCGGACACGTCTCCTATGGTCGCACCAAGATTCATTGCTGGCATACCGCAGGGCACGGCACTCTGGGTTTAGAGTCAGCCATTCAGCGCTCATGTAATCCTTACTTTATGAATTTGGCCAACCGCCTTGGTCGCCAGAAAGTGGTAGAAGGGTTTTCGATGCTCAATCTCGGTCGTCGGACTGGAGTCGGTTTGCCAGATGAGAGTCCGGGTATTCTCCCGGGTAGTCAGCACTGGTTGCAACTGCAACCTCCGGGTTCCATCGTTACCCCTTCTCAGATTGCCCTTATGTCAATCGGGCAGTGGGATATGGAGTGTACCCCACTCCAGATTTGTGCAATCACCGCCTGCGTCGCTAACGGTGGAAAATACTATCGTCCCCGCCTGTTGAAAAAGGCAGCACTCCTAGAAGATATCGTAGTTGCCGATCAGCCGACCGTTGAAGTGGATCTCGTTACTGAGATGGGCGTCTCCCCTGCTCACATCAAGCGAGTCCAGAGAGGGATGTGGTTGGCCGCAAACCAAGCGGGCGGAACTGCCGGGCGAGTGGCAATTCCTGATTATGCCGTCGCAGCCAAGACTGGTACTGTGCAGGTGCGTAAGACACCGACGAAAATTAATAACTCTTGGGTCACTGCTTTCGCACCCTTCGACAACCCACGCTATGCCGTCACCATCTTCGTAGAAGGTGGCGCTAGCGGAGGAAAAGTCGCCGGTCCCCTCGCTCACATGATTTTACGAGGAATTGCCGCTACCGAGAAGGGGCTACGACTTCCTGTTAAACGAATGGGAAAATTCGCTGGTCATTTTGACCGAATTGAGGAAATAGAACTTCCCGAAGATTCCTTGTTAACCATCAGTCTCGAAGACGGTGAAACCGGGGACGAGGTGAGCGAAGCCCTCGATGAGAGCAAACCCGTTAAGGTAAAACCCAAAATCATCCCCCTCCCCGGAGTGGACAACAGCCAATCCGAGACTACGACTGAGTAGCCTTCGCCACCCAACACGTAAAACGAATTTCACACACACATATGTTGAAGCAAATCAAGAAAGCCTTTGGCTTCGGGGAAGTTGATCCCCGTCAAGGCAATACCATCGTCATCAATGCCGAAACCCTAGAACGCCGAGTGGCATTACTAGAAAACGGCCAACTGGAAGAGTATAATATCGAGCGAGAGGGCGAGGTGAACCTCGTCGGCGGTATCTTCAAGGGCCGCGTGAAGAATATCGAGCAAGGTCTCAAGGCCATGTTTGTCGATATCGGGATGGATAAGAACGCCTTCCTCCACTTCTGGGATGCCATCCCTGCCGCTCTCGATAACTCGATGGAGGAAATCCAGCGAAGCGATCGTCCGCGTAAAAAACAGAAAAAGATCAGCTCGAAGGACATCCCAAGCATTTACCCCATTGGCTCGGAAATCATGATTCAGGTTTCGAAAGGCCCCATCGGGACCAAGGGGCCTCGCGTGACGACCAATGTTTCTCTCGCGGGCCGTTACTTGGTGCTCATGCCCTTTTCCGAACAATTCGGGATTTCTCGTAAGATCGATGATCCGCGTGAACGAGATCGTCTGCGTGGCATTATGCAGAAGCTCGATGTCCCTGAGGGAATGGGAATCATTATGCGAACTGTCGCGCAAGGTCAGCGCGCACGTCACTTCATGCGTGATCTCGATATGCTTCTCGACCAATGGGAAGAGGTCGAAGATAAACGCGATAATAATCCCGCCCCCGTCTCAGTCTTCGAAGAACCTGGTATCATTGAGCGTACCGCTCGCGATTTCTTAACCGAGGATATCGATCACGTCATATGCGATGACTTGGAGACGACCGAAATGATGCGTGGAATCGCTGAGAAAATCTCACGTCGAGCAAAGCGTCGCATTCACCACTACCCCACTCGCTCAGCTATTTTCGATAAGCTCGGAGTGCAGAAGCAGATCGACGAGGCTTTCCACCGTCAGGTGTGGCTTCCTTGCGGAGGCTATATCGTCATTGATGAGACCGAGGCTCTCATTGCTGTCGATGTAAACTCTGGTCGTAACCGAGGTGGGAAAGACGTCGATAAGACCCTCCTGCAAACCAACGTCGAGGCAGCGGAAGAAGTGGCCCGCCAGCTCCGCCTGCGAAACATTGGGGGATTAGTCGTAGTCGATTTCATCGACATGCGCCACCGTCGCGACCAGGTCACGGTCTACCGCACCATGAAGGACCGGATGGCCCGTGATAAGGCCAAGACCCAGGTGTTGCAGATTTCCTCTGTCGGGCTCATGGAGATGACCCGACAGCGACTGAACGAGAGTTTACAGGAAACTCTCTCCGAGCCTTGCGAATACTGCGAAGGACGTGGTCGAGTGAAGACAG
>CALFBF010000104.1 GCA_937949965.1 uncultured Roseibacillus sp. | reverse complement strand
GAGCAATTGGCTTAGTTGGACTAAAACACGCTGCTAAATATGAAGATCTCCTATATCTTGGCCACGTTTTTAATGTCCACGCTATGTCTTTCCGCTGATGAAAAAGGGCCCACAAAGAGAGAAATCGCACTAATCCATCATTGGCTTGCGAATACGTCCGAAGTTCGCATTCACCAACTTAGAGGCGCCAGTGAAAACAAGATGTATCTCCATAAAGATGGTCATAGAGAGGCTGTCTATGACGGAGAGGGCAAGCTAGTGAAGGATGGCATCAACGATGGTTCCTATGATTATGCTCATCCTTCTAAGGAACCCCTCAAGCATTTCAGTCGCGATATTCTTCCGTGGATTACTCGAGGGAACAGCCGGACTGATCCAACAATAATAAAAGAGAGATTGGAGGCCTATTCGCTAGCCCTCGGCGAAGGTTTAGCTACGGCACAAGTAGTGCCAAAGAAAGAATTTCCTGAGCAAGAAGTTGAGAAATCCAGCTTGCAAGTGATTAAGTTTTTTCTTCGGGTGTTAGACGAGGGAGAAGTAGAAGCCGTCTTGCAAATCCTAGAAGACCCGAAGTTTGAGCCCGAAGATCCAAAGTCAATTGGGATTGGTCTAACCAAAGGGCTTAGAGCTGTTGTTGAGTCGAAAAATTAAGCCTGAGTAGTCTACTCTTCGTTTTGAGTCGAAGGCTGAACGATTTTCGAATTGTGTTATTCTTATGTGTAGGATAAATAGTTAACTTAAAATTTTATGAAAAGGATCGTCGTTTTTACTTGCTCCGCATTCTTTGGAGGAATAATCGGGTCACAGTTTGGAGGTAACAAAATTTCCGTGAACGATGCGTATCTGAAGTCCGGAGAATCTTTCACTATTACTCATGTTGATGGGGAGCCGGTGTCGCGAGAGTGGAAAATATTTTCTCTATGGTCTCAGCCGGATGCGAGAATAGAACCAGGACTGCGAAGAGTGAGATTTTCCTTCAGCGAACAAGAAGGGGAATCTGTCGAAGTTTCTTATAAATTTCTTGATGGTCTTGAATCCGGGGTAGTTAGAAGTAATGGGAACTTGCCCTCTTTTATCGTCACAAAGATCTAACCAACCGAATGTCTTCTAAGATGAGTGTGATTCACGTAATAACTCGCTTCCTGATCTTCAGCGCGATCTTCTGCGTTTTTGTCAAAGGCGAAGAGCAGATTCCGAAGACTTTCGATGAAGCCCTCGAAGCTCTAGGAAAACTCGTTTCAGAAGACGACCAGACCAGGATTGCGAAAGGTGAAATCGATCCGGTTGATATGCATTTTGGACTGGGAATGAGTTTGCGGAATAATTGGAAGCTCTGGCATGATTCTGAACTAGCGAAGTATCTAAAGAGACGAGGATTCGAACACCCTGATGGGATGTCGGGTGTTTTACTCAAAGGGTTTTGTCTGAAGCTTCAGGGTGAAAAGTATGATCTGCTATCAGTTATTCAGGCTAGCAATCAAGAATTAGAACAAAGCTTTGTAGACTTCATACCTGATAGTAATAAAAGCCTGGCAGCGAGAGCTGGGGCAATTCTGTTTCGGAAGTATTCGTATGGACCTGAACAAACCATTGTTGAAGAGTCGTTGGTTTGGCATCCCGAAACGGGCAAAATCCATCTCAAAATAGACGGTGAGTGGAAGGAGTTAGTCGAAGAGGGAATCGCCGTTTTCGAACAATCGCGAGAAAATTGGCTTTTCAACGATAGGGAACGAAAAATCCTCGAAGAGCTTCGCCTTGAGAGTCCAGAGGAACGATGGGTGAGATTCGAATCTATGAGCGAGAGTAGAGCTTGGAAATTTAGTGGCCTTTTTGATGTCGCTGCAAGGTTCACAAGATACGATAGTCGAAGAGGGAGGAGTTCTGGAGGAAAACCAGCTACCCAGACTGGATTAAATGTCTTGTTGAACGAACTCTGGACAAACAGATGTAATGAGACCTGCTGAAATCCCGTCATTGCGATATGCGGTTCATAAAGCATGTGCTCACCCCTTGCTTATTTGGTGGTTTATTGGGACTTGCCTGATCTGGTTTCCGCTTAGCTGGACGTTTAGCGAGTATGGGGCTTTCGCTTCTGTGCTTGTTGACTGGACCCTTCTTCCTCTCTTAATCCTCTGTTATGTCGTGACCTCAGCTCTTGGCTTTTTTGTAGGAGGGGTCTTCGTTTCTTGGCTAGTCTTATGGCTATGTCTTAAAATTAACGGCGCTCCTTATGAAGTTGGTGAGAGGGTTTTGATTCTTAGTGGAAAATATTCGGGCGAGGAGGGTGTGATCGGTGAAATCACTATCGGCCAAGATGGTGCGCCTGTGCCCAGAGTCGATTTAAGAACTGAGGACAAAGACGATTTTGAGAAACTGTATGATGGGTATCGCTTGTTGCGGCTGTCGTCTAAGAGCAAGAGCTGCGCCAGCAGTTTGAATACCTGAGAGTGACTTAAAGTATTATCCTAGCCCGACCTGGTAGTTTAGAGTTTTATTCTGAAAGATGAGTTTCACACATGATATTCAGATTCCTCGTGTGGAAGATGAGATGAAGGGTGGTGTCCTAGAGCGTTGGTTAGTCTCAGACGGAGATCGCGTGGAGATGGGGGATCCGCTATTTGAATTATCGACAGACCATTGTGTATTCGAGATCGAAAGCTTTCAGGCTGGCATTGTTCGTATCACGGCTCCTCCTCATACTGAATATTTAGTAGATCACGTTGTTGGAGTGGTGGAGTTTACCGAGCAAGACCGACTGCAACATTACCATTTGGGAATCGGTCTCAATTATCAGCAACGATTGGCTCTGAAAGCTTTATGTGGCGATATGGATGAGCGAAGTTGGATGTTGCGAGAGTTTAAGCAAGTCATAGCGAGTAAGCTGGGTAAATAAGTCGTTGAGCCCAAAGAGGCCCGCTCAGGAGTGCTGTCCTACAGGTCGCGAACTGTGACTTCGCTTTGAACAAATTTAGTTCGGGAGGGGGGGCGTTGGAGCGGAGGGCTCTGGTATTGGCCGTTTTGGTGAAGAAGTAGCGGGGCGGGTATTTCTGACCTTCTTCGCTGGTTTCGCGGCTGGCTTTTCTTTGCGATGGCCTTTGAGCATTTGGAAAAGCTCGCTGTCGGTGGAGAGGATAAGGGAGGTCTCGGTGCCTAAGATGTCTTGGTAAGCTTCGAGGGTTTTAGTAAACTGATAGAATTCCTCCTGCTCCTTGGTGCTGCCGTAGGCTTCGGCGTAGATGCGAGTCGATTCGGCATCGGCTCGACCGAGTTCAGCTTGAATGCTTTTGTAGGCTTCCGATTCGATCGTGCGCACTTCTTTTTCCATATCCCCGAGGATACGCGCAGCTTCTCCTGCTCCCTCTGAGCGGAAGCGTTCGGCAATCTGTTGCCGCTCTGAGATCATGCGCTCAAAGATGCGTGATTCTACTCCGCTCGTGTAGTTGATGCGCTTGAAGCGAACGTCTAACAGACGGATTCCAAAGTCTTCTAACTTCCCTTTGGCGGCAGCGTGAATCTCTTTCTCAATCACACTCCGTCCACTGCGGATAGGTTCGAGCGTGCCTTGTTCTGCCAGAATTTCTCCAAGGTCTTCTTGTTGCTGTGGTTGGCGTCCTTTGGTCGTGCGGATGATTTCGATGAGGTCGTGTTTGGCAACTTTGTTGCGGGTCTCACTGCCAAGGATGTCGTCGAGACGCGACTGGGCACTGCGCTCGTCGCGTAGCTTTTCAAAGTATTCTAACGGGTCTTCAATCTCCCAACGGGCGAAGGTGTCGACCTTGATATAGAGCTTGTCGCGAGTGGGCATCTGGGTGCTCTGTCCGTCCCATTCTAGCACGCGTTTTTCCATCTTGTTTGCGACTTGGATGAAGGGGAGCTTGAACTTGAGCCCCGGTTCAACGAGCGGTTTGCCGACGGGCTTTCCGAACTGAGTGAGAATCACTTGCTGGCTTTCGCGAACAGTGAAGATGGAGCCTGTTCCTACGAGCAAAACGAGCACGAGGATGAATCCGATAAAAGCGATGAGTCCTTTTTGCATCTTAGCGATTTCCTTTCAGTTGAGTTGAGCCTTCTCCGAGGTGAAGTAGAGGAAGGGGGCTGTTAGTGGTTTCTCCGTCGATGATGATCTTGTTTCGAATCTTGGGGAGAACTTCTTTCATGCGCTCCAGATAGAGACGTTCCCGAGTAATGGCAGGAGCCTTTTGATACTCCTGATAGAGTGCGAGGAAGCGTTCGGCATCTCCAGTCGCTTCGTTGATTCGTTGGGTGGCTTGTCCCTCTGCTTGCGCGATTTTCTGGTCGGCTTCACCCTTCGAGCGAGGGACCTTTTTGTTATACTCTCCACGAGCAATGTTGACCATGCGGTCCCGCTCCTGTTGGGCTTGGTTGACCTCATTGAAGGAAGCCTGCACTGCGCGAGGAGGGTTGATGTTCTTGAGTTGAACTTGGGTAATCCCAAAGCCAAGGCCATAGTCATCGACGAGTTCTTGCAGCTTGGTGAGGGCTTCGGTCTCGATTCCTTGTCGTCCGATGGTGATCACTTCATCTACCGTTCGGTCACCCACCACTTCGCGCATGACCGACTCGGAAGCATCACGGAGAGTGGGCTCAGGGTTGCGGACTTGGAAGAGATATTTCTGGGCGTCGTCGATACGATATTGCACAACCCACTCCACCAGTGCCGCGTTGCGGTCTCCGGTAATCATCGACATTTCTTCGGCCTGCACATTGCGCGAGACCCATTGGAACTTGTTGCTGGCCCCTTGGGTGCCAAAGCCGAACTCCATCTTGAGCTGACGGCGAACGGGGATGATGTATTTTTGATCAATGCCAAAAGGTAGCTTGAAGTGAAGGCCTCGATCCACAGTCTTGGTGTATTTCCCAAAGCGCAGAATAACGGCGTTGGAATCGGCCGGGACCTGATAGATTGAGGTGAAGATGGCAATTAATCCTAGGAAGATGATCGCGACGGGCAAGAAGCCGAGTCGCGCAATACGTCGAAGGATGGCAATGGGGTTGGACTTGTCGAGGTCGATAACGTCTTTCACGAAATGGCAGTGTCTGCCTTCTGCCTATTTTCGCAATGAGAATCGGTTCTTTAATGGGCTTCTAACCAAGTACTGCCGAAACCTGCTCCCACTTTGATGGGAACTCCGTTGGGAAGGGGAAGGGCCTCTTCCATGGTCGTAATGATCTGAGGAGTAAGTTCTGTCCGCTCCTCAGGATGGAGATCGAAGATGAGTTCATCATGAACTTGCAGCAGCATTTTAGAGCGCACTTTTTTCTCTGACAATAATTGGGCACAATTGATCATCGCGAGCTTGATCATATCGGCAGCGGTTCCTTGGATGGGAGTATTGATCGCTGCTCGTTCGGCATTAGCCCGCACCGTCCCATTCCCAGAGTTAATCTCTGGGAAGTAGCGCCGCCGTCCTCTCAGGGTCTCGGTGTAGCCTTCCTTCTTGGCAGATTCGATGGTCGTTTCCATGAATTCTTGAATCTTAGGATACTGTTGCCAGTAAGCCTTGATGATTTCGGAAGCTTCTGCCCGTGGGATGGCGAGTCGTTGGGAAAGACCGAAGGCGGAGATGCCGTAGATGATGCCGAAGTTGACCATCTTGGCGGTGCGTCGTTGATCAGCGCTGACTTCGCTACTAGATACTCCGTAGACCTTGGCTGCAGTTTCGGTATGGATGTCGCGGTCGTTTTGGAAGGCTTCGATCATGGAGGAGTCACCTGATAGGGCCGCCATGATGCGGAGCTCGATCTGGGAGTAGTCCGCGGCGAGGAGCTCGTATTCTGCTCGTGGGACAAAGGCTTTCCGAATCTCACGTCCGAGTTCACTACGTACGGGAATATTTTGCAAATTGGGATCGCTGGAGGCGAGGCGACCGGTAGCGGCAATGTGCTGATGGAGGTGGGTGTGAATCCGCTGATCATGGGGCGCGATGTCACCGGGGAGGGCATCGACGTAGGTAGATTTCAGCTTACTGGCCTGGCGGAATTGCAGGATGTCGGCGGCGATAGGGTGCTCGACGGCGAGGAGAGAAAGGGTTTGCTCGTTAGTCGAGTATTGGCCTGTTTTGGTCTTCTTTGGCTTCTCGACCAACTTGAGCTTATCGAAGAGAATTTCTCCCAATTGTTTCGGGGAGTTGAGATTGAATTCTTGTCCCGCTGCAGTCGTGATTCGTTCGGAAAGTTCTCCGATGCGGTGCGAGAGTTCGTGGCCCACTTCTGCTAACAAAGAAGGATCAAGGGTGATTCCTTCTGCTTCCATAGCGACCAAGACCGGGAGGAGAGGCGCTTCGATAGTTTTATAAACATCAGCGAGGCCATTCTCTTGGAGCTGAGGGAGCAAGAGTTCCGCGAGTTGAAAGGTAATATCGGCATCCTCTGCCGCATATTCAGCGAGGAGGTTAAGGGGGATGGCCTTCATGTCGATCTCCGCTTTCTTTGCCGTTTTTTTCTTAGGCACTTTTTTCTCTGCGAGGGAAAAGAGATCCTCTTCTACGGGAGCTTCGGTGGGTTTTGCCGCCTTCTCTGCCAGAGCAGTGAGCTTGATCGTTTGATAGCTGAGTAGATTTTCCGCGAGTCGATCCATGTTGTGACGTTGCTCAGGATAGAGCAACGCATGGATTAACATAGTATCAAGGAAGGGGCCTGTTACCGGAATCTGATGACTGTGCAAGATATGGAGGTCGAACTTTAGGTTGTGACCAATCTTCTCGACTGGACGTGCGAAGAGACTTTTCAGCTGCTGATGATGAACTCGGTTGTAGGGGAGGTAATAGGCCGTTCCGCTCTCGGTTGCGAAGGCGATGCCGAGGATGTCGGCTTCAAACCGATTTAGCGAGGTGGTCTCTAGGTCAAAGCAGAAGCGCTCGCATTGAGTGAGTTTTTCGAAAAGTTCCTTCTCTAAGGAGGGAGAATCAATCAGGACGTAATTCGGCTGGGTGTCTGCGATGGTTCGGAGGGTAAGAACCTCCTCTGCTACTGTTTCTTCCGTATTTGCGTTCGCAGTTTTATCGCCGAAGAGCCGTTTGGAGAGACTGCGGAATTCGTATTCGGTGAAGAGTTTCTGAATCGCTTCTTCATCGTAAGGACTCAGTGTCAGTTCTTCGAAGTTGGTTTCTAACGGTGCGTCGCGAATAATGGTCGCGAGGTCTTTGGAGAGGAGGGCGTTCTCTTTATTCGCTTCCACCTTCTCCTTTTGTTTTCCCTTCAGTTGATCGGTGTTGGCGAGGATTTCTTCGATGGAACCGAACTGAGCAATTAATTTCACCGCCGTCTTAGGACCAATTCCGGGGACGCCGGGGATATTGTCCGCACTGTCTCCCATGAGACCGAGGAGGTCGATGATTTGATGAGGCTCCGCTACGCCCCAGACTTCGGGAAGTTCTTTCAAGGTGATGGCCTCGTGATCCGAGCCTTTACGACCGGGCCGCCACATCGTGGCAGTGGGGGAGATGAGTTGGGCAAAGTCCTTATCGGGAGTCACCATGAAGGTGTGAAACCCGCCTTTATCGTCGGCAGTCTTAGCCAAAGTGCCAATGAGATCATCGGCCTCGTAGCCGTCGATTTCGAGTAAAGGGAGGGCAAAAGCGCGGCAGAGTTCCTTACAGGCAGGGATGGCGGTTCGTAGCTCCTCGGGCATCTCGTCGCGATTAGCTTTATACTCAGGATACTTCTCATGGCGCGGGGTGGGCGCGGAGGTATCCCACGCCACCGCGAGGTGAGTCGGCTTCTCGTTCTGGATAATGGAGAGGAGGGTGTTAGTGAAGCCGTAGAGCGCGGAGGTGTTCACCCCCTTTGAGTTCATGATGGGATTGCGAATGAGAGCAAAGTGGGCTCGGTAAACAAGGGCCATTCCATCAAGAAGAAAAAGGCGGTTGGGCTCAGCGGCAGGAGTCATGGCGGGAGGATTAGGGAAGGATTGCTAGGAATGAAGACAGAAGTCATTGCAAAGCGTGATTTTTCGATTATCGATTCCTCTCTAGCGTGCCTCCGGTAACTTGCTTTCAGGAAAAAATGATTCCAAATTATCTCAAATCGAGACGGTTTGAAAATCTGTTGAACGAGTTCATCAGGTTTCGAACCAACAAAGAGTTGAGAAAATTGGGGAGCATTTTCTCGAAATGAGGTTATCGGAGGTGCACTTTAAATGAAGTTTCCCATGCGGCTTGGGGAGACATAAGGTAGCTCCAGTTTTGGTTGACTTGAAGGGCTTTCAGTTGGGCCATAGACTCTGCGTTTTCTACCATGTTCCTGGTTTTTCCAGTCGAAATTTCCCTCGTAGGGGGACAGGCAAATTATTGAAATCCTAGCTGGATTTAAAGTTCATCATCAGACTCAGGGATTTGCAATAGACCACCC
>CALFBF010000103.1 GCA_937949965.1 uncultured Roseibacillus sp. | reverse complement strand
TGGACGGCCCAGACGGATTCGCGATCGAGCCGTTCGAGGATGTCGGCGAAGGTATGGGTCATGGCGCGCTCGGTGACACCGACGAGCTGACACTGTGGACGGCAGGGATTGAGGAGAGGCCCGATGAGATTGAAGAGAGTCTTGATCCCCTGCTCGGCGAGCTGAGCACGCACGGGAGCGATGGCCTTGAACGCAGGGTGATACTTGCGGGCATAGAGAAAGCCGACCCCTGCGCGCTGGACGGTTTCGCGAAAGTCGGCTGGGCCTTGCTCGATATCGACGCCGAGGGCCTCAAGGACATCCGCGCCACCGCTCTTGGAAGTGACCCCTCGATTGCCGTGCTTGACCACGACCGCTCCCCCTGCCGCGATGATGAACATGCTGGTGGTGGAGACGTTGAAGAGATTGAGCCCGTCGCCCCCGGTGCCACAAACATCGATGGTGGGGCCGGTGCGCTCCTCGGGAGGCAAATCAACGGCCACGGAATGAGCGAGGAAGGCTTCTACGAAGGCGGCAATCTCGGCAGGAGTTTCGCCCTTATGAGCGAGGGCTTTGAGAAAATCGCCCTTCTTGGCAGCCTCGGCGCTCTCGTCGAGAAGGAACTCGGCGGCGGCTTCCACTTGGCGGCGATCCAGTTCCTGACCGTCCTTTACTGTCGAGATGAGTGCGTCCATTTGGTCGACATGCTATCAGAGGGAGCCCCCTTAGCTCCAAACATTTCTTGCGAGTTCTGAGAACAGGCCCTACTAAGCGGACATGGGCGGTATCGTTATCAAACCTCGTTCGCGGATTTTCCAAGGACACGACTGGATCTATGCTTCGGAGGTGAAGAAGACCTTCGGGGAACCCGAGCCGGGTGAAGTGATTACCCTGAAGGACTTTAAGGACCGCCCGATGGGAGCGGCGATTTACAACCCGCAGTCGCAGATCATTGCGCGGCGCTTCTCGCATCGAGCACAAAAACTGGACCACGAGTTCCTGGTGCGACGGCTCGAACGTGCGCTGAAAGTGAGACAAGAACGCGGTCTCGACGAGAGGGTCTGCCGCTTGGTGTGGTCCGAATCCGATGGTCTGCCAGGGGTG
The DNA here is from genome assembly GCA_937949965.1 of uncultured Roseibacillus sp. GTDB lineage: Bacteria > Verrucomicrobiota > Verrucomicrobiia > Verrucomicrobiales > Akkermansiaceae > Roseibacillus. The sequence continues at coordinate 8,450 of CALFBF010000103.1, read as the reverse complement.
ATTCTGGACCGCTTCGAGGATGTCTTCGTGCTCCAGACCACGACCTTGGCCTTTGACCTCCGGAAAGATCTGTTAGTTGCGGCGATTCGAGAAGTCTTTGCGCCCGAGACCATCATCCTGCGTAACGACACCCCGATGCGGACGGCAGAGGGACTGGAATCCGAGACCGCGATTCTACACGGCAGCGACCCGGGACCGATCTCAGTCAACCTGCAAGGACTGAAGTTCGAAATCGACCTCGCAAATGCTCAAAAAACGGGTCTCTATCTCGACATCACCAATGCCTATCCGGCAGTGGCTCGCTATGCCAAAGACGCACGGGTGTTAGATATGTTTTGTAATCAAGGTGGATTCGGGCTCGCTTGTGCTCAGGCGGGGGCCAAGTCGGTGACTGCAGTCGACATCTCAGAAAAAGCCACTGCCGCCACCGCTCGCAATGCGGAGCTGAATGGGCTCACCATCGAGACCGAGACTGGCAATGCCTTTGATAACCTCCGCCATCGGGAAAAACGGGAGGAGAAGTATGATCTGATCATCCTCGATCCCCCCTCCTTTACCCGAAACAAAAAGACGGTGAACTCGGCGATGAAGGGCTATAAGGAAATCCACCTACGAGCGTTGCGTCTGTTAGAAAAAGGAGGCCATTTGGCTACCTTCTGTTGTTCGCATCACGCCACGCGGGAACTCTTCCTCGATAGTGTGCGGGCCGCGGCTAATGACGCGAAGAAGACGATCCGACTGGTGGAGACGCATAGCCAACGAGCGGACCACCCCATCCTCGCTCATCTGCCCGAGACGGAGTATCTGAAGGGATTCACCTTCGAGCTGATGGCGAGCTTCTAAGAACGCGAGTAGGAAACACTCGCAAAAAGGTTGCCTCTCGGAAAATCAGGTTTATTCACTCTGACACGCCCGCTATGACTACGGAAGATCTTCGCGCTCAGCTCGCCACTATCAAGTATCCAGGATTCTCTCGCGACATCATCTCCTTCGGGTTGGTGAAACTCGCGGAAATGGTCGACGAGGTAGCGGATATCCATCTCCAGATTCAGACCAAAGATGCGGAGATACCGCGCAAGATTTTTAACGATATTCATGCCCTACTCGACCCGTTGTTAGGTGGGCCGGAGAAAGTCAAAGTGGGAATCGATATTCAGAATCCTCCCGTGCAAGGAGATGCCGCAGCAGTGAAGGAATCGCTCCCCGGAGTGAAGCACATCATCGCGGTGGCTTCCGGAAAAGGAGGAGTGGGCAAGTCTACGGTCTCGGCGAACTTGGCAGTGGCATTAGCCAGTCAGGGCCTGAAGGTCGGGCTCTGTGATTGCGACCTCTATGGCCCCTCGATTGCGCACATGTTTGGAGTATCGAATCATGAGTTGCGCTCGGATAGTGATGACAACATCGTCCCGATTGAGGCTCACGGCATCAAGCTCATGTCGATGGGCTTTCTTCTCTCGGATAGCTCCCCCGTCATCGTGCGAGGTCCGTTAGCAAACCGCTACACGCAACAGTTCCTGAAGCAAGTCGCTTGGGGTGAGCTCGACGTCCTCGTGCTCGACCTTCCTCCGGGGACTGGTGATATCCAACTCACCATCGTGCAGAGCGTGGCCCTCACTGGCAGTGTGATCGTGACCACTCCGCAAGAGATTGCCCTCATCGATGCCCGCAAGGCGGTGACCATGTTTGCAAAAGTGAACGTCTCCATTCTCGGTCTCATCGAGAACATGTCTTGGTTCGAATGTGATCTGGGCACGCGTTACCCTCTCTTTGGTTCTGGTGGTGGTCAGAAAGAAGCGGACCGGATCAAGGTTCCTCTACTGGCCCAGATTCCGATCAATCCCGAAACGTGCCAACAGGCCGATGCGGGAACTCCGATTGCTCTTCGCGAAGAAAACACCGCCTACCACGATGCTGCTCGGCAGTTGATGGAGGGATTAGCGAAAAAGGGATAAGCCTAACAGACTCTCCCCCTATCCGACTCGGTAGTTTGCTGCCGGGTCTTTTTTTCCAGATGCTTTGGTCTCCCCCCCTCTACACCAAGTGCATAGGAGCGGGAACGGCAACGACCTGCATCCCTGCTAATTGAGCAGACATGATGCCAGGGGCAGCGTCTTCGAAGGCCACACACTTAGTAGGCTCGATCCCGATGCGCTCGGCAGCGGTGAGGAAAACTTCGGGGTTCGGCTTGCCTGCGGTAACGTCGTCAGCAGTGACCACTTCATCAAAGAGGTCCGAGAGGCCGAGAACTTGCAGGGTCTTCTCGGCAACGAGACGAGAACCACCCGTAGCGATAGCCATCGGGACCTTTCCGCGCCAAGATTTAGCGTAAGCAACGACCTCCTCGTTGAGGGTCACCTTCTCAAGACGGTCGAGGAAGGCTTTCTTCTTAGCGTAGGCAACGGTGTCGGGGTCGAGATTGAGGTTATACTCTTGGTTGAGCTCGACCACGATGTCCTTGGTAGGACGACCACCCATGGCGTAGAACACATCTTCGCGAAAAACGCCTTCGGCTCCGACTTGAGCGAGAGCATCACACCAGGCCTCGAAGTGAACCGGCATTGAGTCCACTAAAGTACCATCCAGATCAAAAACTAGTCCCTCGAAGCCGTCAGTTGGAAAATCCATAGTGTTACGAGGCCGAAGTGCAGAAAAGAGACCAGATCTGCAAGCGATTATTCGTTTTTCTGAGAAACGAAATTGTTAGCTAAACTTTTCCGCGAGCTAATCCCAAGAGGATGACAGGAGTTTGGAGAGGGAAATTTCGAAGCAATTAACGCCCGAAATCGACCTTCTTGAGAGGACCTCCGACCGCTTTACGCAGTCCCGCCCAGCGGGTGCCACTGCGGCTTGATTTTTTACTGAGAGTCCAAAAGGCAAGCACTTCGCCACTTCCGGAGGTCGCAACCTCGCGGAGAAAGAGTTTCCCCTGAGAATAGTTATGACCTTCGAGGGTGAGTTCTCTAAACTGGCCTCTTACGAAACGAGTGTCATGCCATTCGAGACCGAGCTGCATTTCATCAGGGCCGAGCAAGCCAGAGTAATTAGTGAGAGCTACCTGATAGCTCACCGGATTGGGTTGCTTCCGTTGGCGTAAGACGACAGGAGACTCTCGACGGCGTTCGTCAAAGAAGCGACCCCGGAGGTTCCCATCCTCGTCGCGGACAAAACCGCGCCCAATGCGAGTGCCCTCTTGCCAAGCCTCGAAGACGATTCCGCCGCGTTCAGTCTTACCACCATAGAGAGTGATGGAATCCCCGCGTTCGGCGAGAAAGACTCCGCGCCAAAGTTCCTCGCCGCGCCACTGACCTGCGAGCACGCCATTAACGCCTTCGATCTCGGCTTCGTAGAGGAAAATCTCGTCCGCAGTGGTGTGATCGCCGACTTCGGCCTTCCAATCGCGCACCGAGCTATTGCCAGCATCATTGGCTGTGGCTTGATTATCAGTAAGAGCACCTCGCCCTCCAATCGATTCGGCTTCGAGACGAGAGAGACAACCTTCGAGAGCACGCGTCCGATAGCGGGTCAACTCGCGAAGGGTTTGGAAATAAGACTGGGGATACTTTGCGTTCCCGCTTTCGCCATCAGCGTCAGCCTTGGCTTGCTCTTTGACATATTTGATCCACTCGTTTTGTGCACGGCGGAACATTTGTCCTCGCTCGGTCTCCTTGCCGACTGTTTGCAGGATTTTCTCCAAAGTCTCCTCCATAACTCGTCGCTCAGCTTCAGCCGAACTGGCAGCTTGTTCATTCCTAGTGAGAGCCGTTTGGCCTAGAACAAGACCGCAAGAAACAAAAAAGGAGATGATGCAAAGTTGAAAACTCACGGCGCAATCATCCTGAGGAAAAAACATTCGTCAAGACTGGGCCTTGTTCAGACAAGGGCTTGAGTTGAGGGGAGAAACAAAAGTAGGCCTCAACTCCCTCCTTACCATTTTTGGTTCTGAGGAGTAAACTCCCTTCGCTAACTTCGTTTTCGCTTTTCTTTTTGTTCCTTAATCCACTCGCGATCTTGGGGCGAAAGATTATTTTCGTGAGTTTGATAACGCTTCCCGTTGGGACCAATCAAGATCAGTTCTCCTTCACGATAAGAGACCAAACGAGCGAGAATCTTATTCTCGTTCTGCCCCTGCCACCGTCGGTAACCTTTTTTAAGCAGACGAGCTTCGAAAACTTCTTGCCGTTGTTTACTATTCACCACTGCAGTCTTCAAGAGCCCCCAAGTGTAATCGGCACTGCCACTACGATAACCTCGGATATGCTGAAGAACGGAGCCATCGGTGGAAACGACCAGCATTGCGGGAAAACCACCAATTTTATATTGTTTCTTAAGAGATTTCAGGAACTTCTCCTTCCGGAGAGCGAGCGACTGCTTGCTTAAATCAGCGGACTTGCGATCCTTAAGGTTAAAGTCGAGACGCAGTCGAACGAGATGGTCCTTGGCCCAAGCAGAGAAATCATTCCTTGCCAGGAGTTCTGTCTGGAGACGAGCTGCGGTAGGGCTGCCACCACCACTCGGGCTAGGCAAATCCGTGAAAAGAATAAGCAGTGGCTTGGACTCAAGCAGAGAAAGATTTTTGGCTTCGGTATGGCTTTCTAACCAATTCTTTTCCCGAGTGCCGAAAAGCCCTTGGATCGCGGCCTCCGAACCCTCGACATCGTCAGGATCAGTAAAGATGAGATCAGATTCGCTGGGGAGGCCCTCAATACCGCCCGCATCGGTAGCCAAGCTCGCGGGATCGACTCCTGCTGCAACTATCCTCGCCTGTGCAGGTTCGATTTTGACATTTGCATTCCCGCCCCCGGCACGGAGATGGCTCGGCACTTCCGGGAGTTCTCCAAAGCGGTCATCCTTATCCTCACCAGCAGTCACCCCCCCAACCCGTCCGCAGGAAGAGAGAATGCAGAGAAAAGGAATCGCGAGTAGAAGCAACTGCATGAGTAAAAACTAGTTCCCTTTCCCTAGATTGACAATCCTTGGTCTTGGGCGTGTGAAGAGTTCTTCATCAGTTCAGAGTAGCAACGTGTTTTTTGCCTAAATCTCTTACCTTTCGCTTGCCTTCTCGGGGAGTTCGCGACAAAGCTCCCGCTCGCAACGATCATGCCTGTTATCCAGCGTTTACTGCTCCTTCTGTCGCTCGTTCTGTTCCCTAGCACCCTCTTTGCTGCGGGAGGAGGAAACGAAATCGAACCCGCCTATCCTGCTGACAAAGAACATCACCGTTCTGCCCAGTATTCAAAGTTCCCGATTCCGACCTACAAACTCCCCGTCGAGGAAAATGTCGATGGTTCAATGAATCTCGGAGGAACGCTGGCAGCACGAATCAAGGCCGACCCCTTCAACCTCATCGCAACCATCATCTTTATCCTTGCGATTGCGCACACCTTCATGGCGGGATGGTTCAATAAGTTAGCCCACCACGCCGAGGTTGAGCACGCGGAACGGATTGAAAAACTAGGTCTCACTGGTCAAGCAAAACCTCAAGACGACGCGGTAGATGACGTCTCCTTCAAGGCCACTATTTTACACTTCTTTGGTGAGGTTGAAGCAATCTTCGGGATTTGGATTATCGCCCTCGCAGCGGCAGCAATTGGTTTCTATGATTGGGAAGCCTTTAAGCTCTATGTCGGACACGACCGTCAGTTTATCGAACCAGCTTTCGTGGTTATCATCATGGCGATTGCGGCATCTCGCCCCGTCTTACGTTTCTCGGAAACCTTGATGGCCGCGGCGGCTAAGTTTGGCCACGGTTCGCCAGCTGCTTGGTGGCTCTCGGTGATGACCATCGCACCCATCTTGGGTTCCTTCATTACCGAACCTGCTGCGATGACGATTGGAGCCCTCTTGCTTGCTAAGAAAATCTACAAGCACAAGCCCAAGGTAGTCTTCGCCTACGCGACGTTGGGTCTTCTTTTCGTGAATGTCTCGGTAGGTGGTACTTTGACCCATTTTGCCGCTCCGCCAGTGCTCATGGTAGCGGGTACTTGGAACTGGGATATGCCCTTCATGTTCACTCACTTTGGATACAAGGCGGTGATTGCGATCTTGATTGCAAATGCGCTCTTCTTCTTCAAGTTCCGTGGTGAGCTCCGTCGCCTTGCCGATTGTGCGGACGGCTTAGAGGATGGGATCCAACACCCAATTGCCTGGCATGAACGCGAAGATCCTATTCCGCTCTGGGTGATTCTCACTCATGTTTTCTTCCTAGCCTGGACCGTTTTCAATGCACATGACCCCATTCTCTTCATCGGTGGCTTCCTCTTCTTCCTCGCCTTTGTGCAAGCTACTCAGCACCACCAGAATGCGATCTCTATGAAAGGGCCTCTTCTGGTCGGATTCTTCTTGGGCGCACTCATCATTCACGGTGGCTGTCAGGCATGGTGGATTGAACCTATCATTGTCTCACTCAATGATTCCCCTGGCTTGCTCATGTTTGGTTCTACTATTCTAACCGCATTTAATGATAATGCGGCCATCACTTACCTCGCCTCCCAGGTATCGGACATCAGCTTCGCAGCAAAGCAAGCAGTTGTGGCAGGAGCCGTCGTTGGCGGTGGTCTGACGGTGATTGCAAATGCACCGAACCCTGCCGGTCAGTCCATTCTGTCCAAACACTTCGAAGGAGGAATCTCTCCGATTAAGTTGCTCGCAGGAGCGATTGTTCCGACCATCATTTGTTACCTCTGCATGAGCTTCCTTCCCGCCATCGGGAACGACGACAAATACAAAGCAGCTCCCGCAGCTGCTCATGGCGAAAACCACGACAAATACACGACTGAGGAAGGACATTAAACAATGTTTACCGGACTGGTCGAAGCAGTAGGAACGGTTTCCCAATGGGAAGACAGGGGCGAACAAGCGCGAGTCTCGATCAACCTCCCTTTTGCGAGTGAGCTCGCGCTCGGGGACTCCGTTGCCGTCAATGGCTGTTGTCTCACCGTGACCCAAGTCTCCATCTGTGAAGCTTCTTTTGACATTCTCCGGCAGACCCTAGAAGTCACTTCGTTAGGAGAACTCAAGGAAGGTTGTCAGGTCAATCTGGAACGAGCGCTGCGCGTCGGCGACCGCCTCGGCGGTCACTTCGTGCAGGGTCACGTCGATGCGGTGGGAGAAATCCTTGATTGGTCGGAACATGGCCAAGATCACCGTCTCGAAGTCCGCCTCCCAGCCGAGATTCGTGATCTCTGTATACCCAAAGGTTCTCTCGCCATCGATGGCATTTCGCTGACCTTGGCAGAACTCACCGAACTGTCTGCAGTCTGTTGGATTACTCCCCACACCGTGATAGCAACCCATCTGGAGAGTGTGCAAGTCGGCCAGAAGGTGAATCTCGAAGGTGACCTGTTAGCCAAATACGTAAAACAACAAACGGCGAGAGTCACTCCCGCCGTCTAAAGTCAAAATTTACGATTTAAAGGGCACCTCCATATTTAAGGGTACCCTTAAGAACGGAAACTATCGGATTTGCATTCCCGTCTTGGAGTGAATCCATTTGTCTAACTTCCCGTCTTTGAAGAGAGCTTTAGCCTTGAGTTCTTTTTCACCAAGGATGGTCATCTCCTTGTAGGTGGCAATCCCGACTTGGAATTCTTGACCATCAAAAGTCTCGTTAGGAGCAGCCTCCCAGTTGTTCACTTTCGCGGCATCGAGTTCCTTAATTGTACCAGCGGCCAAACTTTCCTTCATGGATGCGACTAGCTGTTCCGCAGTGAGTGAGCCAGAAGCAGCCTCGCCAGCAGGAGCTTTGCCAGTGTTTTCTTCGGTCATTTCTGGCTTAGGAGGCATGGCTTCATTCTCGTTACTAGCCATTTCCTCATCGGTCATCTCCTTCGGAGGCATAATCTCTTCAGTAGTCGCTGTAGGACTTACTGGAGCAGCCTGTTTTTTACCTTTGTTTTTACCTTTTTTCTTACCTTTGCCTAACATTGCCATCCGCTTATCCATTCTCTTGTTGGCCACTCCCGTGGCAAAGGTTGTTTCCTTAACAGGCACTTCCCCAGTGAGTTGCGGTGCAAGCGGGGAGGTGACTGTCAGCATCTGTTCAGCGAGAGAAAGCGGTTTAACCGGGCTCCCGGGTTCTAACTTCAGAGGATTAAGGCCCTCGGAGTCGGTAAGAACAACGGATTGAGAGAGAATCACTTTCTCAGGGTAATCAGTCAGTTCGACATTACTAAAGTCGATGACCTCGGTGATAAGTCCCATTTCTGAATGAACCTTAACCTCAACGACTCCATCAGATACAGCGACAGCGTCAGGAGTTCCCCCTAACAAGGGTTCGTAGAGGAACTTTCCCGCAAAATAAGCCAAGGGAATCATGAGACCGTAGAAAACAAACTTCATAGAAAATAAATTGTGGTTAAAAAGAGAACGCCACAGAAGCTGCTTTCTTCGCAATATTTGCTTCCTTTTTTCTCGTCAGCGTTCGCTAGAGGGCACTTCCGATAACCTCGTTC
>CALFBF010000102.1 GCA_937949965.1 uncultured Roseibacillus sp. | reverse complement strand
CCGTTGCTCCGCTGACGACGAGAACCTGATCGACGGGCTGATCATCTGCTAAGAATTCACTCACCGTTCGCTCTTTCAACTCCTTCGACCACTTCAGCTCTTCACGAACATCAGATAGATAAGGCTCGTTATCACGGCTTTCTACTAGAAACACCCTCACAATGAGTTCCTCTTTCTCATCAAGAAAAACCCAAACGTCACTGGCCCCGTTGAAGCCACGCGGCTGGCCAGCCTGATTGCCGCTACGCAATAGAGTTCCCTGTCGTTGTCCTTGCTCGTCGAACAACTTATAAGCACCTTTACGATCCCTTATCGGAAGAAAACGAGCAATCTCAGGAAACACCTCTTGAATGGTCGCTAATTGCGGAACCTCAGCGTAATGACCGCTCACTTGTTCATCCGCAAAGCGAGCCCGAATCCCCTTCGCAATCGCCTCGCTGGTGAGAGTAGCACCGCTCACCACGGACACTTCTCGCGGCAGATCACTCTCGGGTTGCTGAAACCATTGTTCCCAGAAACTTCTATCAAGGACCACTTTCTTCAAGTGACTCGCGGTATCTTGTGAAGAAACAACACGCATCCCTGCTACGCGCCAGTCGGGGGTGAAAACCACCAAAGTATTAGTCGCCCCCGCATACCCGATCACCGAATCGGCCTGAGGACTAGTCGTGGCGGCGTAGCCCACGAGCTCACTATCTGCCATCAACAGCTCTGCGACCCCTTCGCGTAGTGGCCCGATTTCAGCAGCCTGTGGGAAAACCTCCTGCGAAAGTTTCAAGACACGATCAGCGTCCCAGCTTGTACGCTCACTACTACGCGAGCCGTAAACAAGGGCTGCCACCAGAGTAAAAAAAACCGCGAGTCGATAGCTACCAACTCGCAGTTTTTGGAAAGACTTCTTCATGAGAGTGAAGGGTTCTCAAGGTCCCTTCTCCAGTGAATTAACTCTTCTTATCAGCCACTTGTAAAGCTTGCCCCAAGTCTTTGAGGGTATCATAGCGCGTAGAACCTTCTTGGCTCATCATAAACTTCAGTTCAGGAAGATACTCTTCGTATACCCCGCGAGGATCGGTGCCCTTGAGCTGACAAATCGCCGCCGCCTTACCAACTACGACGCCCATCATCCCAATCGTCTTCATCACCCGAATGGTTCCCAAAGCCTCGCGAGTTACACTGATATTGCGTCCTGCAGTGAAGAGGTTGGGGACATTACGGGAGTAAAAACAACGGTAAGGAACCGCGTAACCAATCTTGCGATCAATCGCTCTATTATGAACCGCTTTAGAGATGAAAGGGCGGTCGGGAGATCCTTCGATAAACTTTTCCTGAGGATAGTGAAGGTCAATGGACCAGGTCGAAAGCACACAACCGTCAGGAAATTCAGTCTTCTCTAACACGTTCGCCTCATTGAGAACAACATCTCCGAGAACCTGCAAAGTCTCGCGAGTGCCTCCAATGTGCGCTAACCAAGTCAACTCTGCTTTCGCGAAGTCAACCCCGGCAGGATCACGCTCTGCGTAAGCCTTTTTGTTCTTCATCGCATTCCATGAGCTGTAAACCGCCAAGAGATTCCAGTCACGGATTTCCTCAAGGTCATCAACAGGATGCTTATCAAAACCACTCTCCCAGAACCATTGGCCGTGGAAGCGAACCGGGAACGGGAAATCTTTTTCAGCAAGATCTAACATCCAGTCCTTACTCGGGAAGTCCACTTCCTTCTCCGCATTTCCCCACATCCACATGTTGCTCATGCCCATACGGCCTTTTTCCTCCATGTGGGTATCAGCTCCGGCCTTAACCGCAATCCAACCGTGTCCGGTGCAGTCTGCAAAGAGAGGCGCCGTAAAGCGGCGGACCTCGCTCGTGCTCGTATCGAGACTATGCACTGCCGCGATCTTTCCTTCTGCCATCTCAACGTCAAAGGCGTGCTGGTTGAGGAACAAGCTAATATTTCCTTCGCTCTTGATGAGAGCCTCCTTCTTAGCATCGCCAAACTCGCGAGCAGCTGCAGGCGAAGCAGAGGCTTCATCCTCAAACTCCTTAATGATATCAGCCAAGGGATACTCCGAAGGTGGATAGTCGCCCATCGCCCAGACGCGAATTTCAGAAGAACCATTGCCTCCCAACACATCACGGCTCTCGATGAGCGCGACTTTACAGCCATTACGAGCAGCAGAAATTGCAGTACCCATGCCACCGTATCCTCCCCCGATAACAACGAGGTCATAACCTTCTTCTTCGATGGGAGCCTCGGTTAATCCTAGCAGTTCACGACGCCAGCTGGGAAGAATACTCGAATCGTTTTCTGGAGTTACTCCCTCTTCATTCGAGAAAAAGACAGCGTCAAAACGACCATTAAAACCCGTGAGATCGTCTACTTGAAGACTGTGTTCGCCAGCAGTGAGCGAAGTCGTCCCCACTAGCTCCCACGCCCAGTCAGCTTCACCGGCACCAAGCCCTTCTTTGAGAGCCGTGCCATTAATACTGAGTGAAAACTGGCCGCCACCTTCGGCTTGTCCGAGATGTTCCGTCCAATCGAGCGTCCTTACCCAGATCTTGTAATCTCCGTCTTCTTTCACCGAAAACTTAGTCGAGGCGGCTCCCACAGGAGTTCCCATGCCGTGAGCTAGGAGATAAGGCGACCCCATCAGCTCGATGAACTGTGTGTCGAGCTTCCATTGGCCCCGATCCGAGAAGGATTCGGCTTCGACAAGAACCTGTTCACCAGAGAGGCAAGAGGCTCCAACCAGAGACACCGCTGCAATTTTGCAAGAGTCAGAAAATTTCATGTGCGAAACACTACCTAAGAAAAAGAACCGTTCATTCAAAAAAATGACATTTCTCCCCTGAAAACAAAACATCGACGTCATCAGACAAGTCTCAGATTTGGTGACTAGAAAAACTCTTGGTAAGGAGACTCTTTTTCTCTCTTTTGTTCCCCTGATGACTATCTCGGAAACCACCTTTGCAGCCATTGACTTCGAGGCTGCAGGGGCAGTGCCAGGTTCACCCGACGTTCCTATCCAAATCGGAATGGCTTGCGGCCGCCTCACCGAAGAACCAGTCTTATTCGATAGTTACCTAGCTATTGATCGACCGGTAACGGTGGGTGCGCAGCGTGTACACGGCATCAACGATAAGCAGCTTAAAGATGCCCCGACCCTCTTGCAACTCTACCCAACACTGCAGAAACATCTTGGTCAAGGACCGCTTATCGCCCACGCTCACGGGACTGAGAAGCGTTTCTTAGCAGCTCTTCCGGGACATCCCTTTGGACCTTGGGTTGATACCTTAACCCTGACTCGTAAGGTTTACCCCAAAGCGGGTTCCCATAAACTCGGTTATCTCGCCGACAGCCTCGGTCTCACCCCCACTCTCGAAAAAATGATTCCCCAACGTAGTTGGCATGACGCCCTCTTCGATGCGGCAGCCTCGTTCTTAGTGCTTGGGCATCTCGTCCAAGAACTCGACCTCGCAAACGAGCCATTCGACGTTCTTCAATAAGGAGAAACAACTAAGCTCAATATAATCATTGAACGACCAGTGGAACGGGCTAAAGCCCCACGCTCCATCTACTTAGCGTGGAAACATTTACAAAAAGTCAACCATTCCTTAATGAAAAATCACTCTTTTTTGTGCAAATCCAGGATCTCCGCTTGTCTACGTTCGTTGACAGATGATTACCAAAAAAACACCAATTGTGCTTTCGTCTCTTTTCCTTACCTCCGCTTGCTCCCTCCAAGCCGGTGAAACCTTCGATGACTCGCCAGGAAACAATGGCAGTTTCTTAGACGGAATCAATCCTTTCGGGACTGGTTCAAGCTCTAATGGTAACGCCAATAGCTCTTCTGGAGGAAACACTTCTCCGTGGGATATCACCGCAGCAGCTAACGCGGCTCTAGCACAAGGGAATGCGGACAGTTTCTCCTACTCGTTGCAAGGTCTCGCTACCTATAAGGGCGAAGTCTGGGAAGGTCTCGTCGGGGCAGACTACTTCTACTCGGAGAACGAGGGCGAAGAAACCACCAATTCCTTCCGCATATTCGGTCAAGGGCAACGTCTCATCACAGATCGCTTTTATCTCGGTCTAGCCGGGTCGGTGTTGATTGATGAAGTAGCTGATATTGATTACCGGATCGATGTTGCAGCAGTGTTAGGCTATCACCTTATCAAGTCTGATCGGACTTCCCTTTCCTTAGAATTTGGTCCCGGCTATGCATGGGAAAGCCAAGGTGGCGATAATGATCAGTTCGCGACGGTTCGCTTTTCACAACGCTTCGAGCACCAGTTTAGTAAGCGCACCAAGATTTGGCAAAGTGCGACCTTTACCCCAGCAGTTGAGGATTTTGACGATTACTTCCTAACCTTGGATGCGGGATTAGATATCGCCCTCAACAACCAATGGGCCTTCCGCCCCAGTATTCGCTACACCTTTGACAATACGCCGGCGACAGGACAACAGGAGGATGATCTTACACTTCTCTTCGGTCTTGCCTACTCGTTAGGCGGGTTTCCAGAACCTGAGGAAGCAGGTCGTGCCTCACTAAAACCCGATACTGTTGCCAGTGCAGAACCTGCTAAGGGATGGACAACGACGGGTAACCTAAGCGTCTCGCTGGCGGAGGGTAACTCCGACAATCTCTTGGCGACAGTGGGACTAGACTCTGCTTATCGCACCGATACCGATGAATTCATTTTCGGTGCTTCTTACACCTTTGGCGAGAACGAAGGTGAAACCTCCTCCGATATTCTCCGCGCTTCGGTGCAATACAATCGCCTGCTCAGCGAGCGCCTCTACGCAGGTCTGGGATCGGGCTTCCTTCGCAATGATCTCTCGGACGTTGATTACCGTTTCACACCTAACGTGCTGTTAGGTTACTATCTCATCAAGAACGACACCATGTCATTAGCCTTCGAAGGAGGTCCTGCTTACGTTTTTGAGGAAGTGGATGGGGTGCGTGACGATTACTTCTCACTGCGTTTTGCTGAGCGTTTTGTGTGGCAGATCGGTAACAATCTTTCCTTTAATCAGGCAGCGGTCATTGATGTCGATCCCAGTGATTCCGAGAACTTCCTCGCTACTGTTACAGCGTCGTTGAATGCTGATATCACTGCTAATCTCGCATGGCGTCTGGGTCTGACTTACACCTTCGACAATATCCCTGCTCCTGGGCTGGACGAAAGCGACATCAACCTAACGAGTGGCATTGCAGTTCAGTTCTAACAATTCTGAAATTCAGATTGCTCAATTCTACTTCTTGGTTATTATGTTTAAGTCTCCTGTGTTCGCAATTAAGACAGCGCGCTCGGACCGATATTTAAAATAATGGGGGCAGCCCCGAGGGATGTGAATGTCGCGCCTTTCTAGGAGGGCAGACGCGGTCCCCGGAGTCCCCAACCTGTTGAGTCTTCGGAACGCAGCTTTTCGTTGTCTTTGTGGCCACGGAGGACCTATTTAATCCGCTCTCGCGTTCATCGCAGAGCGGATTTTTTCGTAACGACAACAACCATCGAGCGATCTGAGAACCACGCCTTTATTCTGCTTTCATGAGAAGAACAGAGATAAAACTTGCCATGGAGAATCCAGAGTTCTAACACTCCGACCCTCTGAGACTCTTAAGACAGAATCGGCGGTCCTTCGTCGGACATCCGCTGAGAACCCTCCTTTTGGTAGGCGCTTTCTTTGGTTGTGGCTTGGGTGCCCTGTTCATCCAGACGGTGGCCTGGGTCACGATGATTCCCACCCAACTTGTTAAAACGGGTTCAATGAGCGAAGCGATCGAGAACACCTTCAGTGGTTCCCACCCCTGCTCTCTCTGTGAGGCAGCGGCCCAACTCAGGGATATCGAACAGGATGAGCCCTCTGATTCCACTCCTAATCCTCAATCCAAGAAGGATTTAGAACTCAAGCTTCTTCCCCTTCCCACTTCTCCAGCTCGATCCCGGGCCTTGTCGCTTCGGCAAGGCAGCTATGGGAACCAACAAACAGGGTTCTGGCAAAGTGTATTTTTAGAGTTAGAGAGTCCTCCTCCACAGTCTCTCGCTTAAGGCATCATTAACCTCTCATTAGGGAAAACCTCTGCTCACAACATGAGCAGCGACTCCGTCTAGGTGGCAAGAGTTTACTCTCACCCTTTCTCCCCTTCACTCAAGGAGATCTAACAGAACTACTTTTCTTAGGATCATTCTCTGATGCCTCTTCTTATCTCTCTCTATTTCGGAGAGCTCGCTAATTGCGAAAGGGGCCTCCTAGTAAGGTGGTGATCCTTTTTCTCACGACTGCTCTCTCTCCTTTACTGGCTTCGGGCCAGTCCTCCTTCCGATTTCTTTTCTTTTTCCTTCAGACTTATGAAACCTCTTTCTCAATCGACTGCCATCGCAGTCACTCTCTCGCCCCTGCTGGCACAATCACAAACAATACCAAACAGCGAAACAGGCCCGGCTCATCTCAATCCCTACGTAGTCACCAGCCTCACCATTAGTGAACAAGATAGCCTCGAAGCCGCTCAAGAGCGGGTCGCAGAACAACCGGGCGGAGCCTCCATTGTCACACCCGAGGACTGGACTGGCCGCACGATTGCACCAGAGGAAATCTTCCAATTCGATCCCGGAGTCTTTGCTCGCTCACGAGGAGTAGGTAACGACACTCGACTCTCGGTGAGGGGATCGGGTCTCCAACGTCAATTCGGAGATCGCGGAGTCACCCTCCTGTTAGATGGCATTCCCGCAAATGATGCCGATGGTTCCTTTTACTTCCGCACGATCGATCCTTTCTCCATCTCGCACATCGAGACCTTCCGAGGCGCGAATGGCCTCCCCTTTGGGGGAAATCAACTTGGTGGTGCGATCAATATCGTGCAACGCAATGGCTTGAACACACCGGGTGGACGCTTGCAACTGGAATACGGTCGTCACGATACCTTCCGTTCCCACATTTCTTATGGGGGCTCGGATAAGCACTGGGACTACTACTTAGGCTATAGTTATGGCGAATCCGATGGCTACCGCGGACGACAAGGCAGCGACAACTTCAATATCAACGCCAATGTGGGTTATCATTGGGACAAGAATGCAGTGACACGCTTCTACTTCCTCTTCAGCGAATCCGACGCGGAGCTCTCGGGATCGTTAACCAGAGACGAGTTCCTAACAAATCCTCGTCAAGCAGGATCTAACAGAACTGATGCTGCCGACCGCGATTTGAAAACAATCCGCTTTGGACAGCGAACAGAGTGGAATACCCAAAACGGACAATGGTCTTTTTACACCAATTATCAATATCTCGACTTCGATCACTTGATTAACGAAGGGCTCTTCCGCTTCAACCGGTTGATTGATTACAATTCACACGATTTCCAAGTGGGAGTCCATGGTGAGGAAGAGTGGACCTTCCATGGCCTCCAGAACACTGCTCGCATTGACACCCGCTTTAATTACGGCTTCCAGGACGAAGACGGCTTCACTGGTTTCGTCACCCCAGGACGTTCTTCGAGCAATATCGATCGCGACAACATCGCAACCAACTTCCAACTCTATGTCCAGAACGACACCACCTTCGCCGATCGTCATCACCTCATCCTTGGAGCAGGGTTAGTTTACAACCGTCGCGAAGTCGATATTGGCTCAGGGGATGAAACGGGTGATCTCAGCGGAACCATTAACGATACCGGACTCGTCTACCGGATTGGTTATCTCTACGAACCCAACGATCAGGTCCAGCTCTTTGCAAACTTTAGTCAAAGCTTCGAGGGTTCTCCTTTCTCTGAAGTGGGGACTTCACTCAATCCTAGCTTTGATGAACTCGATCCTCAAATTGCACAGACTTTTGAGATTGGAACGCGCTTTGAGAACAGCTGGGCCAACGGCGAATTGGTCCTCTATCAGTCTTTCGTAAATGATGAGTTCATTGATGAAGAAATCGCGCTCGGTGTTACTACTACCACCAACCTCGATGCCATTCACCGAGGAATTGAGGCTGCACTTACTGTAGATGTCACCGAAATCGCAGGCATCGAGAGTGGACCACAGCTCTTCTTCGACCAGAGTTATCAGTATAACGACTTCGAAATCGACGAAGGGAACAACAATGGCAATCGACTGCCGGGCGTATCAGAGCACGTCTACTCTGGCAGAGTTCGGGTGCAGGATCGTAGTCAACGCTGGAAGGCGGCCCTCTCTGCCGAATGGTTACCGGAGGGCTTTGTGGTGAATAACGAGAACACCCTCAGCACAGCGGGATTTGTCAATTGGCGTCTCTCGGGCGAAGTCAAGGTCCACGAAGGAGTCAGTCTCTACGGAGGGATCGACAACCTCTTTGATCGCCGTTTTGTGAACACCGTCTCCATCAATCCGGCAGGTAACGCCTTCATCGATCCTGCTAATGGTCGAGCAGCCTACGTTGGGATGAAGTTCAAGTGGTAGTGACACTAAGATGAAAAAAGCGCTCTATCTCTTCCACCGCAAACTTGCTCCTTGGCTCGCGTTGCCCGTTGCCCTCTGGGCTTTTAGCGGACTCCTACATCCGATGATGGCGAACTGGTTTCGCCCTGAGATAGCGCGCACTTTTCTGCCCCCTCTTCCCATTCCGCAGAGTAAAAATCTATTGCCACCCGGAGAGGTTTTTTCCGATTTTCCACGATTACATCAACTCAAAATCATTGCTCTAAAAGGGCAACCAGTCCTACTAGGAATCACCCCCGATCAAGAACTACACTTCCGCGATGGACTCACTGGAGAACCGATCCCTGAGGCCACGCAAGCCTATGCAGAACAGCTTGCTCGCTCCTATGCAGACGACTTTGACTCCTCTCTGTTAGAAATTCAAAAAATCACTGCCTTTGGCCCCACCTACAGCTCCATTAATCGACTCCTCCCCGTCTACCGAGTTCGGCTAGAACGAGCAGATGGGCTCGAGGTGGTCGTCGATCCGCGCACCGGACGCCTAGCAACCTTTGACACACCATCTAAACGGCTCTTCACGCGACTCTTTTCGTGGTTCCACACTTGGTCCTTTCTCGGGTCAAATTACAGTCCTCTGCGAATCACGGTGGTGTTGTTAGTGAGTTCACTCACTCTGCTACTGGCTATCACGGGCTTAGCTTCTTTATTCTTTATCAAGCGCAAGAAGACAAACAGTCCCCGATCTGTCACCCGCAAGTGGCACCGGATTAGCGGCACTATCAGCGCTACTTTTTTCTTTCTCTTTGGAATCAGTGGCATTGCCCACGTCGCGATGAAATACCGCAACCAAGACCCAACGCAATGGGTGAGCGCTCAATCTGCGCCGACTTCCCAATTAGGTTCGCTCAAAGGACCCTTGGCTAAAGCTAGCTTAGCCGTCATCGATGGGAAACCTCACTACCGCATCCAGAACCACAACGGGGTCGAATATCACTCCACTAAAGACGGTAGTATCTTACCGAACGGAGATGAAATCTTTGCCCGTCACCTCGCGTTGGAATTTTCGGGCTTCCCTGACAACAGTATCGTACAGACTGAGGAAATCTCCTCCTTCCGTAAGGACTACGGCTTCATCTTCAAACGGCTTCCAGTCTGGCGAGTGAGCTACACGGATCAAAGTCACTGGAACGATACCGTAGACACCGAAGACGCCCATATGGCCATGCAGACCAGCGCGCTCACTCTAACAGAATCTCTCAGCTTCATCTTCCTCCACAAGTTTCACTTCCTAGATTTTGCTGGTCGTGATGCACGTGATGCCGGTTCTGCCATCGCGGTAATTTTGATTCTGATCACAATCGTTTTCGGCCTCTTGGCAATGAAGAGACGAACGAAGAAAAATTCTACTGCAGAGTAAAATTACTACTCAACTACCTCAATGGCAGTCTCCTTAGACTTGAGGATTTCCTTCAAATCTTCGGGAATCTGATCTTCGGGGATCAGCCCATTAAGAGCCAGGAACATCACCCCTGTGACTACCGTATTCTGAATAGCATGCATCACGATGGCCAACCACAAGCTACCCGTGAGCTCTCGCACAAGGGTGAAGAGAACTCCTAACAAAAAGAGAGTCAAGAAAGCCGCGGGATCCTGATACTGGGCATGCATCGCCGAAAATGCTGCGGCAGTGAGTATACCGGAACCAATAGGACCGAGAAAAGATTGTCGCAAACCCTCGTGCAAGAGCCCCCGGAAAAGGAACTCTTCAAAAAAAGGAGCCCCTACCGAAACGCCTAACAAAAGTAAAAAAAGGTAGTGCGTGCCTTGGACCATACCCGCGATCTGAGCCTGATCACCTACGGCCTTATCGCTCTGAAATGGACTGACGAGAACATTAATCAATAGCATCCCCATCAACCACGCCGGAAAGACTAACAACCACATCCACCACTTGCGTGGACGACGAAGAGACAACCCCTCAGCGAGAGTCACCCCCCTTACCTTAACGATTACGAGGATCATCACACATCCAATGAGGGCGGAAAGAAAACTCACGATTCCTAGCAAATCCCCATTACCCATCATCCCTTCCACAGTGCGGGTTATCCCTTCTTCCGAAAGTCCCTCTGTCCCAGATTGCGTCAGAGAAATCACGGCCAAAATCACGACTTGGGACAACTGCCAAACGCAAATCACGACAAACGTCCAAAGAAGACTCCACCAAGGTCCCCATGAACGAAGAGTTTCTTCTTCTGCTAGAACCACCTCGGATTCCGGCAAGTCATTATTCTGGTAAGGGTTCGAATTCTCAGGACTATTCTCCGACACCCTCTTCCCTTGCCATAACTTCGGCCTCCTGTCGCCAGAAAATCAAAATCTGTACTCGCGGCAGTTCCTTATTTCTCCCTAAACTTGCCCTTCCTTACCGTTGGTTTATCTTCCCATTTCTTCCCATGGCCACTCTTTTCATCGCTCTCGGAGCCTTCGTTGCATACCTGATCGCTTACAATACTTACGGCAAATGGCTTTCGAAAAAAATCTTCAAACTTGATCCCGAGCGTAAGACTCCGGCTCACGAATTAGAAGATGGCTCGGACTACGTTCCCACCACCAAGTCCGTAGTCTTTGGCCACCACTTCACCTCCATTGCAGGAACAGGCCCCATCGTGGGACCAGCCCTCGCCGTGATCTGGGGGTGGGCTCCCGCGCTACTCTGGGTTCTTTTCGGCTCCATCTTTATCGGAGCGGTACACGATTTGGGGGCACTCGTAGTTTCACTGCGGAACAAAGGTCAAACCGTAGGAGACATCGCAGGACGCGTTCTCTCAGGACGAGCCCGACTGCTTTTCCTCGCTATTCTTTTCCTCGCCCTGACCATTGTCTTAGCAATCTTCGGTCTCGTTATCGCGGCGGTCTTCAAAGCCTATCCCGCTGCGATTTTCCCCTGTCTGATTCAAATTCCATTAGCCTTAATAATCGGTGGCCTCCTTCATCGCAAAGGAATCAATCTTCTCGCTCCCTCTCTCATCTCCCTCGCAGTGATGTATCTCACTGTGCTCTACGGGGATATTGGTTTTCTAAACAGCTTCAATGCCACTCTCGCTTCTTGGCCCATCATCACTTGGGTGGTGCTCCTCCTCTTATACTCCTATTTCGCCTCAGTCCTCCCAGTTTGGTTACTTCTTCAGCCTCGCGACTACATCAACTCACTACAACTCGTTTCCACCCTTGCGCTCGTTTTCCTCGGATTAATTGCAGCTGCTATCGTAGGGCTCGATCAAGGAGCCGGCAAACAAGCCCTCGAAATCGCAGCCCCGGCCTTACGTATTAATCCCGAAGGGGCACCCTTCATTTTCCCCTTCCTCTTTATCACCATTGCTTGCGGTGCTATCTCTGGTTTCCATTGCCTCGTTTCCTCAGGGACTTCTTCCAAGCAGCTAACCAATGAAGCCGATGCCCACTTCGTCGGATACGGCTCCATGCTCACGGAGGGCTTTCTCGCGACTATCGTTATTCTCGCCTGTGTGGCGGGTCTCGGACTGGGCATTCCTGAAGTCATCGATGGCACAACAACAGGTAATCTCCTTACTGGAGAAGCCGCTTATCAAGCTCGTTACGCCACTTGGGGCAGTGCGGCAGGCCTCGCAGCCAAGGTCGGTGCCTTCGTTGATGGTGCGGCCAACTTCTTGAAGGCACTTGGGCTCCCAGCCACCTTTGCTGTCGCGGTCATGGGCGTCTTCGTGGCCTCCTTCGCCGCGACTACTCTCGACTCTGCTTGTCGTTTGCAACGCTACGTAACGCAGGAACTCGCCGTGCAGCTCAAGATCAAACCACTCACCAATAAACACTTCGCTACTATCTTTGCCGTAATCGTTGCCGGACTCATCGCCGCCATGCCAGCCCCCGGCGGGGATTGGACCTTGGCTAATCTTGGTAAAGGTGGTCTCCTGCTGTGGCCTCTTTTTGGAGCAACCAATCAGCTCCTTGGTGGACTCGCCTTTTTGGTTATTCTCTTCTGGCTTCGCCAAAAGCAGGCTCCTATCTGGTTCCTCGTACCACCAGCTATTCTAATGCTCATCCTCCCCGGCGTTGCCATGGCCTTAAATCTTTTCCAAGGAGAAGCAGCCTGGCTAACAGGAGTAAAACCTAACTACCTCCTCAGCATCCTCGCTGTCGCAACAGTTGCCCTCGAAGTCTGGATCATTATCGAAGGTCTCAAAACTTGGCGCAATCCCGATCGCAACCAAGACTCTTCCCTCCCCGACTCCCCCTCTGACTTTGATGGAGGACGTTCTTGTTAGAAAGAACCTCACAGTGAATAATTAAAGGCACCAAATACTTTAGGATGTCTCCAGTGATTATCAGCCTAGTTATTACGGAGGGATGCTCCAGAACAACCAAAAGTTCCGAAAACAGAACGCGTATTGTGTTCAATGAATTCAGATAACATCAAATTCCCTGCCTAAGTTCTTAACTTTATCTAAAGCTTTTCGAAAACCCCTTCGTCGCGCTTCTGGAGGACCTTGAAACCGGCCTTTTTGGCATCGGTGATGGAGAAAGGTTTGGTGATAGTTGGAGTATTGATGCGACTGATAATCTTTTTCACCGGATTCTTACACGAAAGGCAGACTTCGAGCGCAGGGCGATCGACGGGACGTCGGAGTTCGAATCCCTTAGAGCAAATTCGACAGCTTTTCTCGGGATTATCCGGTTCTTCAGAAAGATATTCGTAAATTGGCATCAGGATACAAAAAGAAGGGAGCGTCAACAGACGTCTCCCTCTTCGTAGGAATTACTGAGCAGTTCAGTCTACCAGCTCGACTTTGTCACGCCAGGAATCATTCCAGCGGAAGCGAACTCACGAAAAGTAATCCGAGACATCTTGAAGCGACGCAAGTAAGCGCGGCGGCGTCCGGTGATTACACAACGGTTCACGAGTCGAGTAGGACTGGCATCACGAGGAAGCATGGAAAGACCAACATAGTCTTTTTCCTTCTTCAACTGATGACGGAGATCAGCATAACGGGCGACGGTTTTCGCCTTGCGGTCGTTTCTAGCTTTCCAGCACTTTCTTGCCATGAGGGCGGAGGAAATAAGCTTTTTGAGGAGCTTTTCAAGAGGTTTTTTAAGCAAAACGTGCTTTTTCGTCTGTAAACTGTCAGCGGTTAGAATCTCCTTCCCCCTCTTTTACTACCGGTTTTCGCTAAAAAATAAGGCTAAACTTTCCCTCGGATACGAATCGGCCCCTTGGCAGTAGAAGCATCGACCACTTGATTCTTCTGCAAAATTTCGGCGTTTCCTTTTGCTACTAAACGGCGTGCAGCCATTCGGATCGGTTCCATTTTACTGCGCCACTCCTCGCCATAGTGTTGCCGAGCAAGTTCACTGGGGCAAATCGTCTTGGCTGGTCCCCGTTTTTGTAAGAGATTCAGAAGGGCCTCTTCCAATTCGTGATCCTCACGTCGCAGCCCTCGCTTGCGACATCCCACTGAACACAGGGCTACTTTTTCCCAGCAATCTGCCCACGCCTTGCGCCACTCCATACGGCGGCCACAGAGGCCACAGACTTTGCAGAACTTATCTTCCTTCACTACCTTACCCTCCGGTCACTTGTTCTGATTTCAAGAGAAAGAACGATTACCACTCACTCATTTGTGCTCTGGCTTGATGTCTTCCCACTTTTGGCAACAGTATTGGCCATGGCTGAACTTTATCCCTGCTCTCCCCGTATTGAAATCGATGAACTGCCCTACTTCCCTCGTCTCGTAGAGAAAGCAAGACTCTTTGCTGCGGGTGACCTTCATCCCGAGCTTCATGATAACTTGGGAAAAGGAATGGACCTCTGGACCTGTCAATTCTTGGGCATTGATTACGAGGAGCTCAAAAAAGTAGTTCTTGAGGGAGCGAGCACAGAGGATGCTTACTCTTGGGCGCAGGAAAACGGGCTTAAACGACCTGATTTCGAAAAAAATTGGTTTTGCTCCTACCTCTTGAATCGAGGCTTCCGCGACAACCTCTCAGAACACCTCGCGATGCGGGTGAAAGAATCCGGCTTTGAGGACAAGGAAGGCATTTACTCCTTCTGCGACTACATCGATGCTGACGAAGGGCGAGCTTAGGTGTTCATCTCAAGCCTGTAAAAAGGTGACAGGCGGCATCGGAGCTTTCCAAGCACGCTGCACCAAGTATCTTCAGAAGAAGAGACCTTATGCTTCTAGCCGATTCTGACGATCCCATTATCGCGCCACCTACTTGGCAGGCGCCTTGGTTACGCGTGCTCTTTTGGGTCTTTATGCTGGCCTTCGCCTTCGACTATCGGGCCGAGGTTCCAACGGCGGTATCTTCCCTCGTCCAATTTGGCTTTCTGGGTATCGCTGCAGGAGTAACCGTGCTCATGCTCCTGATTGGGGGGCCTTTCCTTACAGTGCGTCCTGGTGCTTGGCTATTGGCAATCTGGGGGATATTCCTACTCTATCTAGCAGGTAACTCCCTGTTACAAGGTGTCCCACCCGGACGCTTTCTACGAACAGGACTTCCCTTCTTTCTCTCCTTTGCCGCGATGTTAAATGCTCACGTTGCGGTCTGCTCAGGCGTTCGGCTTGCCCACCTGGCAGCGCCCATCTTTATCACCGCCATTATCAACATCGTCTGGCGAATGGTTTTTGGTCTGATGTTTACATCTTCGACTTTGGAGACCGCTCGTTCCGAAATTCTCAGTCCGGCACTGAGTTGGTCAGCAGCCTTCATTGGGTGCTCCATTCTTCTTCGGACACGTTTCCACTGGACCATGCTCTTGGCCGCAGCAGCGCTCTTCACCGCGATGCTGTTGTCCATTACACGCTCCCTGCTTTTTCCGATGGCGGCATCAGCCTTTGCAACCTCGTTGTTTTTTCTTTTTGGACTTCAATGGGGCGCCTTTCGTATCCAAGACCTTTTCAAGCGCCTCTGGCCCGTTGCAGTGGTCGTTTTCATTACCATTATTCTAGTAGGAGGCGTCTTCACAGCCTTTCCCTATACCCTCATTCGCTGGCAAGAGCGTCTTTTCGACCCGACCTCAGATCGGAACATGGCCTCGGATCCCTCTCTCTTGACTCGACTCGCCGAGAAGAAAGCGATTCTAGATATCCTCGACCGTGAGCCAGTCCACTACCTCAATGGTAAAGGCGTAGGAGCCTCCTTCTACTGGGATGACGACTTTTTCCCGGAACTCTACCAGGTTTACGAACCTGACCTCTTGGAAGAAATCTCCTCAGATATTTGGTATGCGGGGCACTCGATCTGGACCTATTCTCTGTTCTCGGGTGGTTTCATCGCCCTCACCGCCTTCGTCGGGCTGTTCGTCGGCACCATTGCTTTTAGTATTTCCAGTGCCGCGGCCAACGCGAGTCTACCCGGCCCTGACTATTGGCTCCTCTTTCTACCTGCTGTGGTCTCAGCTTGTATTTTGTCCGAATCAGCCACCTCCAATCCCTTCGACGAACGACTTCTCGGAATGATCTTCGGAGCGACCTTTTCCTTCGCACAAGCAGGTTTCGTGCGTGCCCACCATCTCAAGAATCGCGGAACGCCCCTGAAGCGTCCTCCGCGCCCGATTCTCTAGTAACGGTTTTAAAATCTGAGAAACAACACTATACACGCTCCAGAATAGAGAGGCCTTGCCACCACAGTTCCGACAACATCACATCGCCGAATTCATCCAAGACATGCTTCCAAGTCAAAAATAGTAAGCGACTGACAGGGCCCCTACAGAAGGGATCGATAGATTACTAACGGGAAGCTTAAATTATATACTCGCACATGACACTTCGTGAATTCAGCTTAGTTTGATGCCTCGCAATCCTAACAAAATCGACTATTCCAAGGGCTTTCCCAAAGGTTTTGAGACTTTCCAGATTCTTCAAGACACTCGCAACGATGGCTAGAAGAGGACAAGCTCTCGAATAAGAACTGGAGCCAAAACACCATCGTCTGTCACAACCTGGATTGGATGGACTCTGAGATTCGAGCTGGATGGAAAGGACTGGGCTGCATCATCCTTGTGCAACGGCAAGTCCTTATCAAAAGTGGTGAGTGGTGAGTGGTACACCGAAGTTCACTACTATGTGAGCAGTCTTAAAAAGGTCAACGCGAAGAAGATGTAGCGCTACATCCGAGCGCACTGGGCCATTGAGAACAACTGTCACTGGGTTTTGGATACTCTTTTTCGTGAGGACCACAACCAGACTGGCAAACGTAATGCGGCCAAGAGTCTTTCCACGCTGCGTCGTATCGCTCTCAACGCCCTGAAACAAGCCTCTAACCACAGCACCCGTAAATGCCCCAGTAGTCGCACTATAAAACAACTCCGGGCTGCCCAAGATAAACTGCTTCGAAGAGATTCTCTCCCTTGTGTAGCGACCCTGCCCTTAAGTAGCAGATGATTCGAAAAGCTTTCTGCGCGATGTCTCAAATGTTCTCCCCAATCGGGGGAAGATATTTGATTTTCAACGACTTCAGAGACATCCCCGTTTTTTCTTCTTAGCTGATGACTTCTTTCTGAAGATGTCGTAAATTATATAATCGGTTAGGCTTTGCTTCGAATTCGAGCCCTTGCAAAGAACGTGCTCCTGTTTCTCGTTTTTCCGAGAAGAGTGAGCGAGACGACTCGAAGACTTCTTCGATGAACGTCTTGGAACCTAAGGCTGCTCCATCAGTAAAGTAACGCACGCGGCAACGCAGATAATCGCTGCGTTTAAGGCGCCCTCCTTCACTGAGAATTTCGAGCGACTTTTCTCGCGAAACACGTTCTCTGAAGAATTGAGCCGTCCCTGCGTTCTCTTTTTCCTTAGCTAATTCTTCTCCTCGTTCACGCGCGCGGAAAGGAACTCCAAAGAGGTAACAACGCCAACGCTCGAAAGCTTCCTTGTAAGGCATCGGTGCTTCGTTCACCGCCTTATTCCTAGCTTCATTCGCCGAGTTGCTTGTCTGCTTGTTCGTCAACTTGGCAGGCCCAGTATGAGAGCCCTTCTCATCTACCGCAGCTACAGAGGTAACCCCTAAGGCATCAAAGTCTAACTCCTGCAACC
>CALFBF010000101.1 GCA_937949965.1 uncultured Roseibacillus sp. | reverse complement strand
AGAAGAACGCTTGGCTCCGCTATCGCCTTCGAACTTAGTGTAATCGTAAACTCCGTTTTCGAAGAACTCAGAAGAAGCACAGTCGAGCGCGAAGGTGATGTCCTTGCCAACAACATAACCCGCCTTCTCAACCGCGAGGCTCACGGTATCAAGAGCATCTTCGGTGCCTTCGAAGTTAGGAGCGAATCCACCCTCATCACCGACGGCGGTGCTAAGACCACGGTCGTGCAAAACCTTCTTGAGGTTGTGGAAGATTTCCGCACCCATGCGAATCGCTTCCTTAAAGGAAGGAGCACCCACGGGACGGATCATGAACTCTTGGAACGCAATCGGGGCATCCGAATGAGAACCCCCGTTGATGATATTCATCATCGGCACGGGAAGCACCTTTGCATTGGGGCCACCGAGGTAGCGGTAAAGAGGAAGACCAGCCGAAGCAGAAGCGGCGCGGGCAACGGCGAGAGAAACACCGAGGAGAGCATTCGCTCCGAGGTTTTTCTTATTCTTGGTGCCGTCGAGATCGAGCATGAGACGGTCGATGACGGTCTGCTTGCTAGCGTCGAGACCAATCAGGGCCGGAGCGATGGTGTCGTTGACACTGGCGACAGCCTTAAGCACACCCTTGCCGAGGTAGCGCTCCTTGTCGCCGTCACGGAGTTCGTGGGCCTCGTGCTCGCCTGTGGAAGCTCCGCTAGGCACTGCGGCGCGACCAAAGGCACCATCACAGAGAGTGACATCAACTTCCACGGTCGGGTTGCCACGAGAGTCGATGATTTCGCGGCCTTTTACTGCTGTAATTGTCGTTGCAGACATTTTCTTTAATTAGGTGTATTGGTGTGATCAGAGAGTCCGCTTAGTCCTGTTTCCAGGCGGTGATGGACTTGAGAGTGTATGTTTCGGCTTTCTCGGTTTCGAGGTCGATGACTTCAACAGAGTCCCCGACTTTCTTACCAATAAGGGCATGGCCAACATTGGAGAGGTAAGACACGACGTTCTTCTCCGGTTCGCTATCCCAAGCTCCAAGGATGGTGTAGGTCTTTTCGCTCTTATTATTCTGGAGAGTTACGATCGTTCCGATAGCGGCAGAAGAAATGTCTACCCCGGAGAAATCGGTGCCTTGCGCAAGGTCGAGTTCTTTCTCCATATCGGTGCGGCGACGAGCAAGCACGGACTGCATGTCCTTAGCGGCCTTATACTCGAAGTTCTCTCGCAAATCCCCGTAAGAACGAGCGTGCGCAATGTCCTTCACGTTCTGCGGGATCTTATTATTAACGAGATCAGCAAATTCTTCCTTCCGCTTCTCGAGGCTTTCCCAAGAAACAACGATGGCTTCGTCAGCATCTTCCTTAGCTTCTCCCGTAACAAGGTCTTGTGTCTCGGGATGAGCCTTGATGACGCGAGCCATGAGGGACTTGCGATCAAGTTCGGCGAGGGCTGGGCTTTGTAATAATTTACGAGCGAAGTTCCGCGCTTCGTTGATGTCGATGCCTTCTAACAGGTCAGGAATCAACTTCTTGTCGTCCATAAGAAGATTCTGCAGACGAGTCCCTTTGCGAGGGCCATCATCGACAGCGCCCGCCTCGATGACCGAGAGCATTGCGAATCCTACATCAGTGGAGAAAACATTGGCGGCATTGCCATTTCTCTCACGGCAAATCCACATCAAGGCTTCCCCACTGAGAGTGCGGAGAGAGATCCCTTTTTTAATGTGCTTGAGGAGAGGATCGAATTGTTCCTTGGCGGAGAGGAACTTGGCGATTTCGTTCACGCCGCGAGTTCCGACCCGTTCGAAGACCGTCATCAGCTTCTTCAACCAATCATCACCATAGGCAGCGGGGAAGGCTTCGTAAATACGGCGCTGGCGGGCTGCGGCGAGGGAGGTCACCTCGGCAGCGACATCGCCATCGGCCAGTCCAAGGGCATCTTGAATACGAAGAGCACCATCAGTCAACTCGGCACCTTCCACGGCGGAAAAGAGTTCGTCCCGACAAGCTAACAGGTCGAGAGCTTGGCCCAAATTGAGGCGAATTCCCTTTTTAACGGACTCATCAATCTCCTTAACCAAGTTCTGAAGCACCTCAGGAGATTCTTTCAGGGCGGTGGTCTCGTTCTTGAGGGAGTCGAGGACTCCGATTTTTGTCTTTAAGTCGCGTGCTTCGCCAAACTCACCCACCAAGGACTCGAGCGGGCTGAGATTTTCGTCACGGAGAATGAGAGGTTCGGTGCGCTTGGAAGGAACGACCACTCTACCACCTTCGCGAGCAATCTTCTTCGCCTTGTCCCACCACTTCTTATACTTCTCCTCAGGGATAATGGTTCCGCACAACTCCTTATCGACGGCATCTGGCTTGAGGCTACCGCCATGGCTCTGGAGCATCCTGATGATGAGCTCAGCGGGTTGGTCTTCAGCCATAGCACGGAGTTCATCTAACTTAGCAACTCGCTCGGCACGAAAGTCTGAGGGCTCGAGAGGTTCGGTTTTTTGAAGGGCGAGCTTCAGCCCCATAGTCTGAGGATCTTCCTCACGCTCAAAGTTAATGGTGACCTTTCCTCCAAACAGGTCCCACTCTACGACTTGTCCCGCACCCCAACTTTTGTGCAGACAAAAACTCTCTGGGGCTAACTCCGTTAAACGGTTACCAACGGTTTCATTAATTCGACCCGCCTCTACGAGTTTCGCGACATCAGGATGCATCCGGCGAACCTTGCGAATACCCTAGCGAAAAGGCAAAGGTTTTTCGCCTCTTTCTTAGCAGTTTTTGCATTAAAGTTACTTTTTATTCGAAGTTGACGGTGTTGGCACCCTTCGAACACGCGGTTTGCGCTGAATTCCCGAGCTATCGCGTTGCTCAGCATTCTTTAAGGAATCAAGAAGGACCTGTAACTTGCGTCTTGTTTTCTCATCCAAAGTCTCCGGCCAAACCTCGGTATCGCGTCCGGGAAGAACGCCTTCCTTAATCACTTCCTCACCCTCGCTCACACTGTAATCAAAGCCATCTACATTCTTAACCAGGCTCACCGTCACACCCCCTTCGGAAATGAAACCCGAGCGCTTCCCTAAGTCTAGCTGCCGAAAAACCGCACCAGGTAAGGGTGGCATGAGCACCTCACTCGCCGTCTCGGCTAACTCGCGGCCACCATGAGGGCGCGGTCCGATGGTGACGGGTAGCACCAGATTTTCTCCTCGGCGAGAGACCGTGACCAAACACTCGCTTCCTACCCCGACTCGCCACATCAGGGCGAAGAGTTGACCTTTGTTAGCGAGGAGTTGGTCGTCGAATTTCCAAATAACATCCATCGCTTGGAGTCCCGCTATACTAGCTGGAGAATCGCCATCGACGCTATCGACGAGGAGACCAAATCCCTCTGGCACCTCATGGAGCTGAGCCGCAGTAGCTCTCTCCATCCTAACGACATGAATCCCCAACCACGGTCCACCCTCACAGTTCTTCACTCCGCGATGAGACATCGTTTGATTCGCTTTTTCCTGAGCAAAGAGAGCCGTCGAAAAAACAAAAAAAAGAAATGGGAGCAAAACTTTCATTACAGACTCGTGGCAGCGTAAAGCTCGGCTTCGAACTCACGTTGGAGAATTACTTCGTAGCCAGAACGCTCGTTAAGTAAGCGTTCTTCCTCGACTCCAGTGTAACTCCAACCTCGGCTCAGCTCTCCTCCTTGGTCGATGGCCTGCATTCCCAAGTCGGTGCCGCTTTCGATCCACGTTTTTTGTTCGAGTATCTCAAAGGCTTGTTCGGCTGCATTCAAGGAACTCGAAAGCGCAGGGGCTTCGACTAATGAAGAATTACTTCTACCATTTCCTAGAACCATCGTACTCCAGACGGCAACGCCTCCGAGAGTAATGACTGCGGCCACCTGGAGCCAATTTTGTCGAGACGGAAAAGCAGACTTCAATTCACTCTTGGACGCGAGTTCATCAATCACAGTCTCTAACTCATCACGTGAAAGATCACTCAGCCCCTTGGGCATAAGCCGCTGCAGACCAGCCTCGATTTCCTGAAGAGAATTCGAAGAATGCTTATCCATTGCGAGCCTCCTTCAAGTGTCCGAGTTCGCGTTGCAAAAGCTCCAATGCGTAGCGGTAGCGTGAGGCCGCAGTGTTGTGTGAAATCTTGAGTACGGTGCCAATCTCCGCAAAAGTGAGCCCTGACCACACTTTCAACGTAATGACCTCGCGAAGCTTTTCGCTCAGACCTTCTACAGCCTTGCGGAGCAAAAGAGCATCCTCATCTTCCTCCAAGGTCGGGTCGAGCCAGTGCTCGTCGTAGTCGTGGAGCTGAATCACCTTTTCGTCACGCTTCTTGCGACGGCCTTTCTTGCGGCCCGCATCCATAGCAACAAAACGAACAACGGAAAATGCAAGCGGCACATCGGGAGGACGGTATCCCCTCTCCTCTTGGTAGCCCCATAGCCGAATCAAGGAATCCTGCAAAATATCTTCCGCCTCCTCAAGCGAACCTGTTCGTTGACGGGCATAGGTCAGCAAGCGGCCTCCTTCGGCTGCCAACCAGTCTTTCCACCGGTCTGCTAGTTTTTGCTGACTACGACTCATAGGTTTTTCTAATGTGAAAAATGCCACAAAAGAGATCTCCTGTCTGTCTTTTCAGGATTTTTTTTGGAAAGAAGGGATTGTAACGCCTCATGAAAACGCTCATTCACCAAACGAACGCACAATCTCAGGTAAATAAATTGAGATAAGTAACAAACAATAACTGGCGTAGATCGAGGAGAATAACGCTACCAAGCCTGCGCTCATTCCGATCACAGATGCCCTAAACCTGTGTTCCTTAATCGCAAGGAACAACACTCCCACCATAAACACGGGAATCCAGGTTGATAAATTTCCAAGATATAGAAGAAACAACAAATCCGCAGGAATCAATTCTGTTTTTCTCCGGAACAATTCGAGAACTCTCTCCATTTCTCGGCCATGGTGAACGATCGGAGGGAGAAGTGATGCCAAGAAGGCCAATAGCCAGAGTAACCACCATCCAGAAAATCGCCTTTTCTTTGACAACTCAGACTGACCCATGACGAAACGTTTATATCAGAAACGTGTCACGACAAAGCCTTCACCACTCTGCCTTCAGGGCTTTTTCTTGAGCATCTTTATGAGGAGCAACCGTTTGCAGAAAATCAAGCCTTAGATTAATCCAAACACCAACCTCTGCAAAAGAATAATGAGCGTCTATCAAAAGGTCTGAAAGACCGTAGGATGCTGTTGGACGCAGCGGCAACAAACTACTTGAAGGTGCTAATTTTTCTTCTGATGCCGTATGATTGGAGATACATCCAGCGGTCTTTCAGACCTAAAAAATTTCTCCTGACAGAGTCATAGCCCTGCGCTGCGCCTTGGGCTATGCTGGTATCTAACGCTCCTATGGAGCTAATGGGATGGAGCTAATGAGTACTGCTAGGCGCTCCTCTGAAACTGCGGAACGAATCTAGACTCTTCATCAAAAGAACAGTTCTATTACTGGATTGGCAAGTTGAATAGCGGTAACTACTTCTGGCAAAGGGTCTATACGTTCAGGATGCTCCTGTTGATTTCGCCTCGCAGCAACACCAATGAGCTAAACCTCAAGTAATTTCACCGTTGCCTACCGCTCTCCCCTACTCCACCGGCAAAGCCTTCAGAATCTTGGTAGGTTCGACTTGGGTTAGGTCTAGGTTGAGCCACTTCTGTTTCCCGGCGTTTTCCTTAGCCGAGTTATCTTCGTCTTTTTCGAGAAGAACTTCCTTCGCGATCG
>CALFBF010000100.1 GCA_937949965.1 uncultured Roseibacillus sp. | reverse complement strand
GCCCTTGTAGCAAGACCAAGTGTGGCGGTAATCGACTTGCAGCTCTGCTCCGCGTGCGGCGATGTCTTCTTTGCGAAGCTTCACAAAGGGGCGCAGCACTTGCACTTGCGCGTAAGTGCCTGCCGTGATGGCCTGCGATTGGGGCGCGAGAAATTCTTCGCGGCAATCGGGGTAGATAGCGTGGTCTCCGGAGTGGGCCGCGATCACAAGCGCTTCGGCGCCTACGCTTTCAGCAAAGCCGGCAGCGACAGAGAGGAGGATGCCATTGCGATAAGGCACCACCGTGCTTTTCATGTTCTCTTCCTCATAATGACCTTCGGGAATCTCTCCCCCTGATTGCAGGAGATCGCTCTGGAAGAGGCTGTCCATGAAAGTGAGATCAACGGTCTGGAAAGGGACTCCAGCCTGTTCCGCTTGCCAGCGAGCCATGGGAAGTTCCTTCGCATTGTGTTTGGAAGCATAGTCCGCTCCCAGGCAGGTGAGGACTTCGTGGCCTCTGGCTAGCGTGTCCCACAGTGCAACGGTGGAATCCATACCGCCGGAGAGAAGGATGATCGTTTTCATGGTTGGGGGAGATGTTGCGATGGCTGCGCAGATTTGCAAGAGCACTTCGATTCCCAAAAAAAGAGAAGAGCCGCGAGGCCCTTCTCTCTATGAATAATAATTGCTTGGGAGCGGATTCGCTAAGCGATCAGCTCTTTAATCACTTTACCGCCAAATTGACTGAGCTGCTTGTAGCGGCCAGCGTGGAAGTAAGTGAGCTTATTGTCATCGAGACCAAGGAGGTGGAGGAGGGTGACGTGGAAGTCGCGAATGGGATGCTTCACGTCAACGGCCTCTGCGCCTAGTTCATCAGTACCACCGACGATTGCTCCGGGCTTCACGCCTCCACCAGCCATCATCATCGACATGGCGTTGGAGTTGTGACCTCGACCGATGGAGTAGACTCCGCCGCGCTTGTTGTTATCTGGCGTGCGGCCGAATTCTCCGGTCCAAACTACGAGAGTATCCTCTAACATTCCGCGTTGCTTGAGGTCTTTGATCAAGGCCGCCATCGGGCGATCGACACTCTTGATTCGTGATCCGTGACCGCGCTCGAGGTAATCGTGGCTGTCCCATCCTCCAGAGAAAATCTGCACAAAGCGAGTTCCTTTCTCTACGAGGCGGCGAGCGAGTAGGCATTGACGCCCGAAGTCGGCAGTTTCCTTTTGGTTAAGGCCATACATTTCCTTCATGTATTCCGGTTCATCATCAATTTCGACAACGTCGGGCACTTCCATCTGCATTCGGTGAGCAAGCTCGTAGGATTCGATGCGGCCGAGGAGGTCTGCGTGTTCAGGGTGCTGTTGAGCGTGCTGTTGATTGAGGTATCCAAGGGCATCGAGAGCGGCCCGTTGGTGAGCACGGGATTTATAGCTTTGCGAATCGAGGTCAAGAATAGGAGACCCGCTTGAGCGCAGCGCGGTGCCTTGGAAGTAAGCGGGCAAGAAGCCGTTAGACCAGTTGCGAGAACCTCCTTGTGGTAAGGCGTTCTCAGTCATGACGACGTAGCCAGGAAGGTTTTGGTTACTACTGCCGAGACCGTAGGTCGCCCAGGCGCCGAGAGCAGGATCCGCTCCGAGCCGGCTTCCGGTATTCATGTGGAAGAGGGCCTCAGGGTGGTTGAGGGATTCGGCCTGGCAACCCCGGTAGTTACAGAGCTCGTCCACGATTTCAGGATCACGGAGATACTGGAACTCGTCACACATCTCGATGCCAGATTGTCCGACTTTCGAGAAGGTGAAGGGACTTCCTACGAAGAATTTGAAACCGGTGTGGAGAGAACCACCTAGCTTCGATTCACTCTTGTGGAGTTCTTGCAGTTTAGGCTTGGGATCAAAGGTGTCCATGTGTGCAGGACCGCCTTCCATGAAGAGCATGATCACATTTTTGGCACGCGCTTTGTTCAGCGGTGGCTGAGGGGACAGTGGGCTCTGTAAGAGAGAGGGAGCGGTGTCCTTGGCCAGCATATCGGTCATAGCCACCGAACCCAGTGTGGCACCGAGTCCGTAGAGGAATTCGCGACGACTCGCAGCACTAGAGATTGGTCGTGAGCAGATTTGATGAATCATGATATGAGGAGGTTTAGGGGTGAGTGCTTGTTCCGTGAAATATGGAGAGCGAACGTTTTCTTATTTTAGGTCAATTAGGTTGTTCAACAGAGAAGTGTCTTAGTAGAGGTGGACAAACTCGTTGCTGTTGAAGAGAACAAGGCAGAAGTCAGCCAAAGCACGTGTCTCAGGACCGACTTCAGCGGCTTGGGTATCAGGTTGGTAGTTTTCGAAGGCGGGAAGAATTTCCTTATATTGGAAGGGTTGTCCGGAAAATTCTTCAATCAAGGTGCGGGTGATTTCGGTTGGATATTCCCTGTTCTCCGGGGTGGAGCTTTGGTGGTATTCTTCCATGTCTCGGATGTAGCGTGCCATCATCTCGGTCTCGTCCGCAGTGGCCTGACGACCTAGGGTAAGCTCGAAGGCGCGGTTGACTTTTTCCCCGTGACTGGTGGCTTCCTTCTCAAGTCGCATTGCGAAGGCGATTGAGCGATCCGTCATGAGGTCGCTATTCATGAGAGTAAAGGCTTGAGGTGAGACCGAAGCGGAGTCACGCACGGCGCAGGAGTCATTCGGGTTTGGCTGGTTAAAGGTTTCTAGGAAGGGATCGGCCATTCCTCGTACTCGGTAACCATAGATGCTGCGACGATTCCGCTCCTCAGGAGTAGGAGAGGGGAGGTAAGCTGGAGCGAGTGAGAACTGGATCATGCGGGGCTGCAGAGCTACCTCCATGTTGATCTCAGGACGGGCTGGGAGGCCGCCTTGTTCGTAATTCAATTCCCCTGTGATCTTGAGCATACCATCCCGAATTTCCTCAGCGGTGAGTCGGCGAATCGGGAAGTGAGCTAGGAGATCGTTGTTCGGGTCTTGATTAGCTAATTCCTTAAACTCGGGGTGCTGGCTCGCTTGCCGATAAGTCGCGGAGCTCATGATGAGGCGGTGGAGACGCTTGAGCTGCCACCCGTTAGAGACGAAGTCTGCTGCTAACCAGTCGAGGAGTTCAGGGTGTGTCGGCTTGGCACCTTTGACTCCAAAGTTATTTGGAGTTCCGGCTATGGGTTTTCCGAAATGGTATTGCCAGACACGGTTCACAATGGAGCGGGCGCTCAAGGCATTACCAGGATGGGCGATCCACTTAGCTAAGGTCAGGCGGCGGCCCTCCAGTTCTTCTGGGAGCTGGAAGGGATCTTCTTCGTCACCGGTAGCGGCGGGGAGTCCGAGAGGACTGAGGACACCAGGAGTGACTGGGTCTCCGGGAGCTTCGAGGGAGCCGCCTGTTAGAATGCTGTTATCCGGACGCCAGTCAGGCTTCTTCTGCTCCTTCATCCGTAGCTTGCGAGCATTGAGATACTCGAGGTCTTGTCCGTTATAGACCGATTGAACCATGGGCTGGTAGCGTTCCAAGCGACGGTTCCAGATCCAGGCATCCTGTTCACGCACTTTAAGGCGACCTTGCTCGATGTGGTCCAGACCAACGTGGCGAGGCGGCTTGATATCGTCGGGAAGATCTTTGCGTTCGTTCAGTCCAACATATTCGGTGCCGTTTTCACGGTACCACTCTTTGGCTGCTTCTTCTTGTTTTTCTAAGATAGCGTTTTTTTTATCATTAGCGAAAGCGAGCAGGCGTTCTACGAGTGCTTTCCCTTCTTCAAAACCAGTTTGCTTTTCCTCGGGAAGGAAAGCCGCCTTTCGTTCCGCGAGTTGAGTGCCGGCAAAGGCTGCGTAGAAGCGATAGTAGTCCTTCGCGGGAAGGGGGTCGAACTTGTGATCGTGGCACTTGAAGCAGCGCATGGTGGTCGAGAGGAAGGTCTGCCCGACAGAGTTAATGACATCATCCAGATACATCTGGCGTGCTTCGGGAGCCTTCACCATGGCCGGATCCCAAGGGCCCATACGCAGGAAGCCACTGGCAATGAGAAGCTCTGCTTCTTCCGGAGTGTAGTGACCTTCTGCACGGGCTTTTTGATATTCTTCAGGGTCCGAGATACGTGCTCGTAAGGATTGGTCCGCGAGTTCGTCTCCCGCGATTTGCTCAACGATGAATTGATCATAGGGCTTGTCTTCATTGAAAGAACGGATCACGTAGTCACGATAACGCCAAGCATTGGAACGCTCGTAATCGTTAGACATACCGCCCGTGTCGGCATAACGAGCGATATCGAGCCAATGCTGAGCCCAGCGCTCACCATATTGAGGACTGTTTAGCAGACGGTCGACAAGGTCGTTCCATGCTTGTTCAGGATTAGCTTCAGCGGCTTGTAAGAATTCTTTTGTTTCTTCAGGGGAAGGAGGGAGTCCAGTGAGTCCGAAGCTGGCTCGTCGCAACAGAGTCGCTAGATCGGCGCTGGGAGCTTGTTCGACGCCAGCCGCTGCGAGCTTATCATCAACGAAGGAGTCGATCGGATGAGCCGCCTCGGGGCTGGGCTTGATACTGTGATCGAGAGGACGGAAGGCCCAGACGTCTTCGGGTTGGTAGCGTCGATAAGTCCAAGTATCAGCCAAGCCTCCAGAGGTGGTGATCAAGACGCCATCCTCAGTGACTTCGCGTTTCCGCTCTGCGAGAAAGATCTCCTCTTGCACGGATTCATCAGGCCAAGGAGCCCCGTCATTAATCCACTGCTCGAAGTGTGCAATCTGCTTCTCGTTGAGGCGATCGTTTTCCTTAGGAGGCATTTCCCACTCGGGATCAATCCACTTGATAGTGGTCATTAAAAAGCTCTTCTCGGCATCACCAGGAACGAGGACGTCGGTGAAGTTATCACCACCATGCAGGAGCTTCTCGCGAGTGGACATGTCGAGACCGCCTTTGAGATCTTGGCTCGGATCACCGTGACACGCGATGCACTTCTCATTGATGAGAGGGAGCACTTTGAGGGTGAAGTGACGATCAGATTCGCTAAACTCAGCGAGCACAGCTGGGCTAAGAGCAAGGGAGGTAATGAGACGGATTAAATTCGTGTTCATCAGAGAGGAGTTAAGGTTTGCCAGATTCAAAGAGGGATTTGATTTCTGCTGCAGAAAGGGCGACACCAAAGAGAGCGAACTCATCGATTGCGCCATTAAGATTTCGAACCGCAAAGTCAGGGTCTTGGCTATAGGGCTCGCTCCAGTTCCCAAGAGATGCGGCCCCGATTTTAACCTCAGAGACAATGAGCTCTGGGGTAAGCTTATCTTCGCTCACCAGTTCGCCATTGAGGTAATGCGTGGTCGTGCCTGCTACGCTATTGTAGACGGTGGCCAACTGCATCCATTGTCCACTTTGAGCCGGAGTCCAGATCGGGGGAGAATAAGCAATGTGTTTGTCAGGACGTTTGTTATCGCGCTTCTTGACCGAGAAGAAAAGACGACCGTCATCCATGATTTGCCAGTGTGGTTCATTGAGTTCATGGCCGTCGGTGAGAAAGAGGGAGTTGAAGTGACGGTCAAGACTATCGATACGCGCCCAGCAGTAGAAAGTCAGTGATTGATGCTCACCAGGAATGGTGAGGCGAACACGACTGCCAGTGGGGCTGAAGTCCAAGGCGCGACCACTCTGGCCCCAGCGATTGGGAACGCGGGAAGCACGCACGATCGTACCATTACGATCTTGTGCAGAATCATCTAACAGAGTGCGTCCTCGCAGAGTATCAGGCTCGATGGCGAAGTAGACAAGGAGACGTTCGTCATTCTTCAAAGTCGCACTACTTTGCTCCCAAGCCTCGCGCCTCGCTACCCGATTCTGATTGAAGTCCATTGCCTTGGCGAAGAGATTGAGATCCTGAGGCATCACGACTTTTTCTCCATTAGCAGCCCAGCGTATCTTATCTCCATCGAAGAGGTTTTCTTTCTGCGCTGCCTTTGGATGCCATTCTACTTCGCCTTCCAGCACTTGGAGGTCGTTGTGCTCCGTAGTCACATTCATGGCAAAGCGAGTCCCGAGATCAACGACTTCGCCAGCGGAAGTCAGGACTCGGAAACCGTGCGCAGGTTCGGGGACATCTGCCTGGAGTTTACCACGGTGAACGGTCATCGCCATCGCGGATTGGAGTTCGAATTCGGCCTCCCCTTCGAGGACCACTTCCACTCCGCTGAAGAGTTCTAACTTCGCCAAGCCAGATTTGAGCTTAAGGGGGCCAGCTGGGATTAAGGCTCCTCGTTGCAAGTCAATCCCTTCCCATATTGCTTGCGAAGATTCGGCTAAAACACCAAAACCACTCGCGACCGGTTCTTCGACCGTAAGATGTTGCTCCCCTTCAGAGGAAGGACGCGAATAGTCGAATAGAAATCCGAGTGATAGAGAAGCTGCTGTTGCAATAGCTCCACCAAAAAGCCAAATCTTTTGATAATTGCGGGTGCGGGTGCGACCCGAGATTGGAATCACTTGCTGTGCTTCCATTGCTTCTTCTTTTTGCTCGAATTCGGACGCCTCGACCCTGAGCGCATCTACGAGTTGAAGTCCTTGGTAGTAGAGCTGTCGAGCCTGAGCATCAACGTGGAGTTGAGCCTCAAGGCGCAAGAAATCGGCCTCGGAGCAACTGCCCTCGATTGCTTCATCGATCAGTTGGATGAGTTCTTCCGTTTTCATAGACTAGGATTCAGGGAAAGCTTCTTTTCGATACAGCGCTGGAGCTTATTCCGGACTCGATGAAGGCTCACCTTGAGCCCGCCTACACTGCGGTCAATCTGGTTGGCATAATCAGCGAGAGTAGTCTCTTCGAAGTAACGTTGTAAGATGAGATCTCGTTCGCTAGCTTTCAGCTGCGCCAGACAGTCCTTCAAGGCCAGCTGCCGTTCCTCGCTCTGGTTAGCAACCGTGGAGACCTCTTCTGCAAAGACTTCTTCCAGCTCTTCGCTGAAGACGAGTCGGGAATCACGAGCTTGTCGTTTGCGATAGTTCAGCACCTCGTAACGCGCGATGGCAAAGGCCCAGGCTTTAAAGTTTGTACCGAGTTCAAAGTCGGTGTGTTTTTCCCAAATCTTGGAGTTCGCCTGCTGGGCGACGTCAGAGGCCTGACTATCACCAGGCATCAGGGAGGCTACATAAAGCCGCAATGCATTTTGATGCTCCGTGAGGAGAGAAACAAATTGCGCTTTATGATCTGGAGAAGATTTTGCCATTCAGGGATTCTTACCAACAAATGTCCTTTGCGGATCAAAAGGTTAACAAAAGATTGGAGATGATTTAAGGAAGCTTCTCTTTTTTATGATTAACCTTTTTATTTTCAACAGCTTAGCTTCTCTCGGAAAGAACGGGAGTCTTTTAAAATGAGATTTCACGTCGCAGAGTTGACTATTTTAGGGCATCTTCCGTCGAATACAGGTGATGATGAAGCATGGGAGTTTAGCAATGGTGGCAGGAGTGCTTTTTGGTGTGGTTTCGTGTTCGCCGGTGGGAGAATTTTCTTCTGCGCAGCAATCGGCAGGGCAGGCACAGACGTCATCTTTGCCGGGTAGTCCGACCTTTCGAGCGACTCCTCAGGGCAGTCTTGGCGGTAATGAACGAGTCACCAGTGGGGATCTCCGCAATTTGCGTGAGCAACGAGAGGCTGCAGGAAGTGAGCATTTGATTCACAACGGGAGAGGACATGGAGGAGAGATTCCTCGCGAACAGAGAACTGGCTCTGGGGATCCTAACTACGATGAAGATGGCGTTCTAGCGACCTTACCACCTCTCGACATTGATTACCGCTACGCGGTTCCGGTCCCTGGTCGTAAGGGTTGGGTCTATAATCCCTTCACCAATCGTCCGGTCGATGTGCGTGGGGTGGACTCCGGTCGTCTGATTTACGACGAGCGAGATCCTGCGAATCGAGATGAAAACGGAAACCTCCGGCCTGTTGCTGAGATGCCGAATAAGTTTCGAGTCCCATAACCTTAAAGTGCGAAGGTGGTGAGCACCGGAGGGTGAATGAAGCTGGAAACAGCTTACTTAGCCGATTTTTTTAAGAATGCCTCCGGTAATCTGCTTTTGAGAAAATTTGGAATCACTTTCTCTGAATCAGGTTATCGGAGGTGCCCTTAATGCAATTGGCTTCGGCAAAGCCAGTTAGAAGGTGATTTAACTTCGCTTACGGCGGAAAAGACCGATAGCGAGAGAACCGAGCAGGACTGTCGTTGTCGATGGTTCTGGGACCACTTCAATTTGGACCGTGATGTCGTTGAAGTCGTTGAGAACTGTGCTGTTTAATCCCGGAGTAGTAGTTGTGATCGTGAAGTTACTGATGTCTGTTGCGTTCGCAACGTTGGTTGGTGTGATTGTTTCAGACGCGGCCGCTGGATCGGTGGTATGAGTAACAATGGATTGGCCAAGTTCGTTTTCGAACAGAAAAGTAGAGGAGTTTGCTGTGAAAATGAATACATCTGCGCTCGTAAAGCTAAAATCAAAAGGATTACCGTTTCTGGTTAGAGAGATTTGCCACTGCTCGGCAGCACCAGCAGGTACGGGGGCACCGCCTCCTTGCCAGAATAAGAGGAGATCACTTGAGACAGGAAGAGGAGTGGCACTTGTGAAAACACCTCCACCAGTATTGTTAAAAAGAGCAACCGGATTTGTTGACGTTGCTAATGAGTGCGTTGCCCTGAGAACGTAAGTGCCGGCTTCGGCGCCAGTAGGTATGACAATTGTTTCTTCGATAAATGTATCGGTAAGATTGATATTACTACCAGTAGAGTCGAAGGAGAAAGTCAGGTTGGTCGTAGCGGCAGAACTCGTGATCGGAACAAGAGAAAGGAAGAACAAACTGTGAAAGATTTGTTTTCTGAGGCTTAGATCACGCTGATATTCACTACTTTTCATAAGAAGATAAGACGTGAAAAGTGGATAATTTTCCAGAAGAGGGCAAGCCTATTTTACAAATGATATCATATTAATTTCAAAATACGTGACTTAGTTCTCTAGATTGCGTGTTCAAGCGCTTTATCAGGATCAATTGATTATTTGTCAGTGCCTCATTGGGTAGAGTGAATCTTCGCTTTGGAAGACAAGGTGTGGGAAGACAGAAGAGTATTCATGAACTTATTGGTAAAGGGCGTCTCCGATAACCTCGTCCCAAGTAAATGTTCCCCAATTTCCCCAACTCTTTGTTGGTTTCAAGCCTGATGAGCTCGTTCAACAGACTTTCAAACCACCTCGATTTGAGAAAGCTCACGTATTGCACGAGAGCTTTCTCAAAGTATAGACTCTTAATGTATTAGATTCAGTTGAGAGCGTTGACTCTCCGCACGGCCGAACTGCCGAAAGGTGTTCGATTTCTTCCAAAACGAATAACGCCAGATGGGAAGCTTCTGTAGCGAAGTCTGCCATCGATGGTGACCCCTTCTTCAGAACCTCGTTGAAGCAGGATTCCAAAAAGCGAGGGGCCAGCTAAGTTCTCTCCATCAGCTCCTCGGTTTTCTAGTTGGGCACGCGTTCTTCCTGTATTGCTAGGAAGCCCTAGTAGTTTGGTCCATTGTGAGTTTGTGTGAGCTTGCGCCCTCCTAAAGAGTGTTTCTCGAGCTTGGTCGCACGTATAAGTAGCGGTAACGTCTGTCACCGTAGTGTCTGAGAAATCACCTACCCGGCTTCCGAACCCATTAACCACGAGCACGCCATAGGCGCAGCCGTTTGAGTTTACGTTTGTAACGTTCACGTCACTACTATCTGCCTCGTGGGGACTGAGTGAGAGCGCCGCCCGACCGTTTCTTCCTCGGACGTTGTTAGCGGTGACATCACGAACTCCAGTATTTGTTCTTGCGGTCTGGGTTTCAAGGCGAAGAGCAATTCCTCCGGTTGAAGCAATGTTCTCAAAGACTGCGTCCTCAACTCGTCCACATTGGTAGAGCCCAAAGCCGCCTTCTGCTGCAAAGAGGCTTACGTTCCTGACTGTAAGTCTTCGGGTGAACCGATTGTTTGCGGGTTCAGTAGAAGTGATGCCATTGAAAAAAGTTTGCCTATCCGTAATATTAATATTCTGCAAGAGGACGTTATTCGCCCATTGAGTAAGGATGGGACGAATTCTATCTTGGGGGGAGCGGTTAGTTAGATTAATGGTAAAACGACCTCCCCGGCCAGTAATACTCGCGTTCCTAACTTCGCTGGTTGAAGACCCGATCCTGAAAAGCACGCCCGTAGAAGAGTTTGTTTCGATAGTAACGGTAGATGGGATTTGAAGGTGAATATTAGAGCTGAGCTCGACGTTATCGAAGGTGTATGTGCGATTCCCCGCGAGGCGAATTCGGGCGCCAGTTGATTCGTTTTCGTCAATGACCTGTTGTAATGTTTTGCTTCCATCGGGGAAACGTCTCAACGGACGAGAGGAGGCCCTAGCATCGCTGGAACTGTAGCCCATTCCTTGTAGGGGAAGAACTGCACTAGCTACTAAAAATAGCGTAGCAACAAGCTTGTGTAGTTTATGATTTTTCATTTTTCTGGTATTCTCCACGGGATTTATTTGGTGAGGAGAGACTTCGTTTGTGGCGAGAGGGTATCGCCATATTCTTGCATCCATTGCTGGAAGGCTGCCTCATCTTGGTAACTCAATTGGCTGATGAGAAAATACTGCTGTTGGTCTCGGACGTCGCTGTTGGTTAGCTTTTGTGACCAGGCAAAAAGTTCGGGAAAAGACTGCTGCCCTGAAACAGTGGCGAGATAGCCCGCAATGACTTGGTCAGTGCCCGAGTTGAAATTTTCCTGCTGATTTAACCATTCGGTAACAGCGTCAGGATTCTGCGCACTCAGAGAATGCGAAGCTTCGTAGAGGCCTCGCCCATAGGCGGAGTCACCAGATTCCTGCAAACGAGAAGCGAGAGTTCCGAGAACATTTTCGTTAGTGCGTTCACTATTACCCCAGAGAGAAGCAACTGCGACTACTGCGCTTTCTTTGATTTCTGGCTCGGAGATCTGGTCTATCCAGGCGGTCACTTCGTCAATCTGAGTTTGCTCAAAAAGGTTTTGGCTTAAGGTGCCGACCGCCTGTTCGAGATGGACTAGATCACTGGGTTTGACATGCTCTAAGAGCCAGCTTGCGGATTGACGAGGATTTGTGAGTGACCATTCTGAAAGGCCTGCGTGATAGATAAGGTTTCGCTCACTTCGAGTGATTCCATGTTCATTGCTTGTTTCCAAAGCTGCTAAGGGATCCTGTTGTGCCCAGTTTTGGATAACAGTCGAGAGCGCGCTTCCTTCAGTGAAATCTTCTGGAAGTTGCCGTAACCACTGAAAGGCCTGCTCTGGTTCTGCGAGAGACCACTGCCCGAGTGCAGAGACTAATAGATAAGATGAGTGGAACTCGCTGGTTTGATGAACACTCTGGATATATTCGTAAATGGCGGTAGCCGCTTTTTGAGGATCTTGTCTCGCCCATATTACCGCTACCGTTGCCGCATCGTTGACGAATCCTAAATCATCCCCCTCCCACCAATTACTTACGCAGAGGAAGCATTCTTCGGGAGCAACTTCGGCCCATGCTTCGAAAAAGACCTTCGCAAAAATGCGTCTGGAGTTTCCTTTCAGCTTCTTGAGGAGAAGGATTCCTTGTTCAGGGTCACTTTTTCCTAGTTTCTTGGCCTGATCCCGCAAGCGATCTGCGTGATCAGAGCTTGATGCCTGCTTCGAGTTCTTAGAGATTCTTCCCATACTTCGCGTCTTGTGAGATTTCGCGACTGTTGAATAGTTTTGAGAAGATGGATTAACAGCATTACGAAACAAAAAAAAGATGACGGTTATAAGGAGAATTAGGTAACCGATAATCATGGCCCGTTTAGAATAAGACATATTTATTATATGGTTCTTTTATTTTGTATAAAATAAATATTAAATTAAAATCTAAAAAAATAGAAAATCTAAAGAATTATTCGGCTCTTCGCGAAAGTTCAAGTCGATTCTCATCAAGTATTCGACGAGTTACGTTAAATTTTAATTGGGTTCGAACGAGGAATGTTTCGAAATTAAAGATCGTCTTAAATATTCCGTAAAAAACTTTTTATAAGTGAGTTGAGTGTCTATAGATGAGTGTGAATTCTTGTTAGGATACGATTTATTTGTCTGAGTTTTGTTGAGAAGTCGACGGGTTTCATCAGAAAGAGATTTGCCTGGCTTAGGTTGGTCATCTACTAGATTTTTTTTGACGAATTGTAAGGATATTTTCCGGAATAAAGTCCGGAAAAAGTTTGATGTTAGATAAAGTCTAACAGGTGATTTAAAATGAATTTTCAATCAATACTTTGGAGTAAAATTGAGAAAAAGTTTAGTGTCTTTTCTCCATTTTTTATTGTGAATATTTTCTGGAGGAATACTAATTTCGTAAACAGTGCTAGTGACACGATATCGTTATATGAGGTAATTTGAATTCGACTTTAGTTAAGCCCTTGGCCTAAAAGAGTGCTCAAATTGAGTTTAAATAGATTGATTATTCTGCAGCGTTTATTATCCTAATTGCCATGCAATCCTCCCTCTTGAGAATAGCTCTTGCTGCCGCCGTTTTGATGGCTTCGACTTCGTGCGAAGAGATCGGAGCAAAATTAAGCGAACTCCGCGATGGTGGAGCGCCGGTTGCTTTGCCGGAGACTGAATCGTTAGCTGGTTTCAAGTATCTGCCCAGAGTCACCGCTTTTGCTTCTATTGAGGCCGATTCTTTTCAATCTTTTGTTAAGCCCGCTGATCGGATTTCGGTGGTGAAGTTTTACTCGGATACGTGAGCACCGTGCAAAGAATTCTCCTCCGTGATGAGGGAACTAGCAA
Organism: uncultured Roseibacillus sp.; assembly: GCA_937949965.1. GTDB lineage: Bacteria > Verrucomicrobiota > Verrucomicrobiia > Verrucomicrobiales > Akkermansiaceae > Roseibacillus. The sequence goes on along the minus strand of CALFBF010000100.1, from coordinate 6,362 downwards.
GCAAGGGCACTCCGGGGGTACAATTCGGAGAGGTTGATCTCGGGAAGCACCCAGCGTTGGGGGACGAGCATAATATTAAGTCGATTCCAGAGACACGCATCTACCACAATGGGGCCGAGATTGGGGGCTTCAAAGGAGTTCGTGATGGGGAAAAGGTTGCCACGCTGATTGGTCAATATATCGCTTCGGTTCCTGCGCCAACAGAGGCCGTGCGACCAGCTATAGCCCCAGAAGTAGACTCCCGTCCCTTACCTTTGGGTATAAGTCCTCTCTAGCGGAAAACACGGGATCACACTCGCTTGCTTGCGGGAAGGGTGATACAGCCCCACCGCAATGCAAGGCTTCGAGTATACAGTCTTAGGAGGGTCCTTGTTACTCTCGGTCGGTCTGTTGCTACTTTGTCTCCTTCGCTACGTGCTGGTGCGGGCGAAGGAAGTTCCCCAGTACGGCGCTCTGAGCCGAGTGGAGGTTCAACATCTGGGTTGGATCGACCTTGCGGGGGTCGGCCTTGTTTTTGCAATTTATCTGGGCAATTGGATCGACCTTGGCCGGGCCAAAGCGGCGGAGCCTTTGAGCTATCCCTTACTCATGTCGCAACTGGTGTTGCAGTTCGCTTTTATTGGGGTGGTGCTCGGGGTGCTTTACCGTCGGGTGCGGTTAGTGGATTTTTGGGGTTTGAAGCCACGTCGTTATTGGTGGGCGATCGCAGTCGTTTTTAGCGGGATCGTTCTCTACTTTATTACGTTGGAGGTGCTCTGGGTGGTTGGCTTTCAAGATTGGACAAAAAGCGTGTTCTGGCGAGCAGCAGAGAGTGGCCCTCCTTCGGCCATTACTTCGACAATGGTCTTTTGGGTGCTCATGGGTCTTATCTCCGTGGTGGGAGCACCTTTGATGGAAGAGATCGTTTTCCGGGGTTACCTCTATCCTGTCCTCAAGCGGATGGGTGGTGCGGTGTTAGCGGCTCTCACTGTTTCTCTTTTTTTCGCCGCTGCTCACTTGGAGGGAACTCATCTCTTAGGTCGCTTTTTACTGAGTTTACTTCTGATTTTTGCCTATGAAATAACGGGAACCATTTGGGCTCCGTTCGGGATTCATTTCTTGAATAATTTCTATGCCTTTTTGGAGAATTTTTTAGAGTAGGGTGACCGCAAAGATGAGCACGACATTGGCAGATCTAGGTGAGGAAGAGCTGGTGAGGAAGCTGACTGCCCATCTTCCACAGGGACCTCAGGTTTTGGTTGGCCCAGGGGATGACTGTGCTGTCGTCGATCAGGGAGGAGATGAGTTGCTACTTCTCAAGACCGACGCCGTGGTCGCTGGCGTGCACTTCCTAACCAGTACTGCGGCCGAGAGAGTGGGTTGGAAGGCGGCGGCCCGCGTCGTAAGCGACTTTGCAGCCATGGGAGGCGAGGCCAAAGAGCTGTTAGTGACGATTGCGGCTGAGGGCGCGGTCGCTAGTGAGTGGATGGAGAATCTTTATCGAGGAATGATGCGTTGTGCGGATCAATTCGGCGCTAGCATTGTGGGAGGGGAGACGGTGAGCCTTGCTGTGGGAACGGCTACATTGATTGGTGTCTCTGGGACGGGTCTCGTGCCACGGGAGCGGTTAGTAACGCGAGCGGGAGGTCAGGCAGGAGATCGTCTCTGGGTGACGGGGCGCTTGGGAGGGAGTTTTGAGAGTGAACGACATCTCGACTTTACGCCGCGCGTTCGTGAGGGGCAATGGCTGTCTGCTCATGCCCACGCCATGATGGATCTCTCTGATGGTCTTCAGCGTGACCTACCGCGTCTGGCGCAAGCGAGTGGGCTTGGCTTTACTTTGGTGGAAGAGCAATTGCCTTGTCATGAGGGATGTTCGACTGGGCAAGCGCGTTGTGATGGGGAGGATATGGAGCTCCTTTTTGCGGCTCCGAGAGGGGATTGGGAGCAGAAATTTCGCGCGCAATTTCCAGAGCTGGAGTTAACTTGTATTGGCGAGCTAACCGCTGAGGGGCCGCAAGATCTAGGAGACGGAGGATGGCAGCATTTTCAGGGAGGAAAGAGATGAAGAGTGGTCAGGAAAAGTTGAGGCGCATGCGTGCGATTGCTACGGGTCTTCTCGTAGTAATGGTCTTTCTCTACGCGCTCTCTCGGAGCTTACAGGAGGCCATCCCGGCATGGGAATGGGTGCGCGCTTTCGCGGAGGCTGCGATGGTGGGAGCGCTTGCCGATTGGTTCGCGGTGACTGCTCTCTTTCGCCATCCTCTGGGTCTCCCTATTCCGCATACTGCTATTGTTAGAAAAGAGAAAAAGCGGATTGGTAATCTCGTCGGTCAGTTTGTCCGGGGGAGCTTCTTTACTCGTGAGGAAGTCAGCCGCCAGTGGAGCGAGTGGCAACCGGTCACTCGTCTCGCCAGCTGGTTACAGCAGGAGGAAAATGCCGAACGTGCTCTGCAAAGATTGGCCGGCACCCTACCCGTTTTCATGGCCCGAGTAGATGGGGGAGAACTTTCTCGCTTAGGGGCGGGAAAAATTCGTGAGGGTTTGCAAGGCTTGCCCGTGGGTCGATTGGTGACGGTCTTGTTGCAGGGTTTCTTGCGAAGCCCGTCGCGCCGAGAAGTGTTGGCTCCCATCTTAGGGCGTTTGAGTCAAACCGTGACTGATAACCGAGACTGGGTCATGGATGAGGCCCGCAAAGGTGCTCCGATGCGCGGGGCCAAAATTTTAGGAGCGATCACCGAAGTCGCCGCCATGGCAGTATCCGGGAAGGCTGTCGAGAAGCTAGCTGGCGAACTAGCCGCTGCCGCGAAGGATGAGGAACACCCTCTTTTTGAGAAAATTGAAGAGGCTCTCGCTCAGACGCTGCAGGAGCTAGAAGAGGGGGGCGGTGGGGAGTGGGAAGCCTTTAAGGAGCGCGTTCTTGCTGATCCTGAGACTCAAGCGATGCTCGAAGATGTTATCAGTGGCTTCGGACGTTACCTCTTGTTAGAAGCCAAAAATTTGGAGGAGGGAACCAGCAGTAATCACTGGGCATTATTCTTGGCAGGCGTTGCTCATAGGCTCCAATCCGAGCCCGAAAAATTGCGCAGTCTTGAAAATACTGTGGAAGAAGTAGTGGCCCGTTTTTTCGAGCGACATGGCGCTGGTATCGAACAAATCATCAGTGGTACCGTCGATAGTTGGGAAGCGACCGATCTCATCGAACGCTTGGAGACCCAGGTGGGCCCAGATTTACAGTTTATTCGTATCAACGGCACTTTGATTGGAGGGTGTGTGGGCTTGTTATTGCATGGCCTTGGCTTGTTGATTTGGTAGTGACGACGATAGTCTTTGGTTTGAGTGACTCTGGTGAAGATGAATTTATCTGTTAGGAATAAAAGTTTGCGAGGGATTGCGGTCGTTCTTTGGTTGTTAGGAACGATAGTTCTTCCCGCTCACGTAGTGGAGCAACTTTATTCTGAGTGGACTGAGACTTCGGAAGAATGGCGTTTGGAGATTCAGTTTGATGCGGGCTATGCCGATTCCGAAACTCGTGACGACGCTTTGCAGCCTGCGTTCTTACGAGAATGGTTGTTGCGACAACCAGAGGAAGTGTGGGCAGACCTACGCATGGAGGCGGAAAACTACCTCCGAAGAATGATTCTGTTAGAAGCGAATGGTCAGGAGCTGGCGTGGGAAGTGAGCTTTCCGGACTGGCAAAGTCATCCTCCCGATTTTCCGAGGTTGCTGAATGAGATCGCCTATTTCCGTGTGGTGGTGGAAGGGACTTCTCCTGGACGAATCCGAGTGGGAGTCAAAGAACCCGGAGGAGAAGAAGCCTTCCCCAAGCTGATTGTCGAAAAGGATGGCAAGTTTCTGGTGCTAGCTTCGGGTGAGAAAAAAGAATTACGAGAAGGGGGGCGCTGGTGGGTATGGCTCCGAGAGGGTTATCGCCATGTCGTCCCTCTCGGTTGGGACCATGTTCTCTTTGTCTTTGGGCTGTTCTTCTATCGGCGCAAGTTTTTGGAATTGCTGCATCAGTCACTTGCCTTCACCGTCGCTCACTCGCTGACTTTGGGGTTGGCCGCTGCGGGTTGGGTGGTCTTGCCCGCAGCGTGGAGTAGCCCACTTGAGATTCTGATCGCGGTGAGCTTAGTGCTCGTCGGGTTAGAGAATTTGCGCGCAGAGCGGGTCTTAAAGTTCCGTCTCGTCCTCGTTTTTGCCTTGGGCCTTTTGCATGGCTTAGGATTCGCGGGAGCTTTGGCGAGTTATGTCGATCGAGAGCAATTGGTCTCTTCGGTGGCCGCTCTCAATATTGGAGTCGAGTTAGCGCAGCTGAGCCTTCTGTTAGTGGCTTGGTTGTTGACTCTTAAGTGGCATGAGAATCCTGCTTACGAGAAGGTGCGTATTACCGGGAGCCTACTAGTCGCCTTAGCAGGAGCCTTCTGGGCTGTTACGCGATTCCTGAGTTGGGTTGCCCCAGTGGGGTAGTTGCTAGAATAAGCGGTAGCGCTTAAAGACGCTAAACCAAGCGTCTACGAATTGTGTACGTGAAAAGCTCTCCATGCTCGGTTGCGCTCCTTTGCGCAAGCGAGCGACGAGTTCAGGCTGTGTTCCCATCTGATGAAGGAGGGCCGCTAGGTGTCCCGTATTTTGTGGGGTGAAGGTGAAGCCATTCACTGAGTTCTCAACAATCTCATGAGCACCTGCTCTGTTAGAAACCAAGACAGGAGCACCCGCAGCGAGAGCTTCGTTAATGGTAAGCCCCCATTGGTCATGAGTGCTGGCGAGGAGGACTGCCTCCGAGAGACGCGCCGCGCGTGGGATGTGCTCATAGGGAAGCCAGTCGACGAGGATGATTTGTTTGGTAAGGCCCTTCTCGGCGATGAGTGCTTCCACTTCTTCACGTAGCTCTCCCTTACCAGCCATCACAAGCCGAGGGAATTCTTGCGCTTGTGCAGAAGCTTGCGCATAGGCCTCGATCACACGAGGGATGTTTTTCTTCGTGATGTAGCGAACGGGCATGAAGAAGAACTTATCTTCTTCGGCGAGGGAGAGTGTTTCTCGAATGGACTGATCATAAGAGCTCTGGCTGGCGCGTTCGCCGATTTCTTCGTTATCGAGGACATTCCATCCTGCGTATTGAGCGGGTCTTTTCTTCCCCGCGAGGAAACGAGTGTAGTCCACGCACTCTTGACCAGAACACATGAAGAAGTGGTAAATCCGCATAAAGGGGACTTTGATCGCCTCCATCAGAAAGGACTTTGAATAAGATTCCGCATCGTTGAAGCGAGAATCATGCATGGGTCCTGTTTTGAAGAAAAGAAGCCTTCCTAACAATCCGATAAGTAAGCTACTAGGTCGATCGTATCCACCTAGGAAAGCGATCTTGGGCCGCTCTGCGAGAATATTGATGAAAGTCTCCCAAGTGGTTCGCAACGCGAGTGATGAAGCATAGGCGCGGAAGCCGAGCCCATGAAAGGGATGGGGGAAGATGGTGACGGGAACGCCGCCATACTCTCCCTCAATCTCTCCCTCCTGCCAGTTGTAGTTCGCGTCTTTGGTGGAGAGCAGAAGAACTCGTAGTCGAATCTTTTCAGTGAGGTCACGCTTCTCAATCTCCTCCTGCAGGGCCTTCACCCGAAAGGCAAGGTAGGGGGTGTGGCTGTCGAAGGTGATGAGAACGTTAGACTTCATAAGGCTCCCGATGAAATAGATCCAGTGAAGGAGGGGGGCACCATTCTCGAAGGAGATGGTGCGCAGCTCTAACCGATGCAGGCTTGGTAGATTTCTCCCAGAATCCCGTCGATGTCGTATTCATACTTCCAGTCTGGGTAGTGATTTTGGAATTTGCGAACATCCGAGATATACCAGATGTGATCGCCGATGCGGTTGTCTTCGAGGTAGCTGAACTCGAGCTTGTTGCCGGAGAGTTCTTCCCCTTTGCGAATGGCTTCCATCATGGAGCAGTTCGAGTGACGAGAGCCGCCGATGTTGTAGACTTCGCCCGAGCGGGGAGCACGGTAGAAGTGCATGAAGGCATTGACGAGATCGTGCGAGTGGATGTTATCGCGAACCTGTTTTCCTTTGTAGCCAAAGATGCGGTAAGGACGCTTGGTGACGATGCACTTCATCAGGTAAGCCAGAAAACCGTGCAGCTCGGCGCCGGCGTGGGCAGGGCCTGTTAGACAACCTCCTCGGAAGACCGCCGTCTTCATCCCGAAGTAACGGCCATACTCTTGCACCATGACATCAGCAGCGACCTTACTGGCGCCAAAGACGGAGTGCTTACAGTTGTCGATCGACATCTCTTCGTCGATTCCGATGGTGTAAGGGTGAGATTCGTCAATCTCCCAGCGCAACTCTTGCTCGACGAGGGGAAGCTCGTTGGGGCGGTCTCCGTA
>CALFBF010000099.1 GCA_937949965.1 uncultured Roseibacillus sp. | reverse complement strand
ATCCTGACAAAGCTTTTCCCGCCGCAGGATTCAAAGAGGCCGATCTTCCTCATTATGGGGAGCACAAGTTTCTAGCGACGCCCGAGAGTAAGCATTGGTACGAGCTTTACGAGAAAGCGTAGGGGAAGGGATTTCCTCGAGCCTTCTCATTGGCTTCCGTAGTGGTAGCGCGCGCACTCGATGATCCCTGTCGTGATTTCGGAGAAGTCGAGGCTAGTGGTTTCCAACACGAGGTGAGCACTCTTCCGGTAGTGCTCGTCTCGTTCTTGTAGCATTTGTGCGATGGTCGCAGCGGGGTCTTCTGTTTGTAGGAGAGGACGTTCTTTGTTCCGCGAGGTGCGCTCAAGAATGGTTTCCGGCTGAGCCACTAGCCAGACCACAAAGCCGAGTTCGCGGAGGAGGTCTTGGTTTTCTTTCCGGAGAACGGTGCCACCGCCAGTGGCGATGATGCGCTTGTGGCAACGGTCGTCGCGGAGGTCTTGTAGGGTTTGCGTTTCCAAGTCGCGGAAGGATTCTTCGCCCTCTTGTTCAAAGATGTCCGCGATGGAACGCTTCTGTTGGGCAACGATGCGAGCGTCGGTGTCGATGAGTGGGTAGCCGAGCGCTTTCGAAAGTTGACGTCCAATCGTCGATTTCCCACAGCCCATGAATCCTACCAATATCAAATTTTTCAACATTCGCGCCCTCGAACCATAACGAATGGAAGAGAGAGGCGAAACTTAAAACGTGAAATTGCGGAACCTTATCATCGGAGATTGAAAAAACGGTGATGAAGAGCTAACGACGGTTATGGAGACACGGGTTGAAGTAGCAGACTTCGAAGACTGGCGCGAGTTGGCAGGCGAGGCAGTAGAGCTCTTGCAGGCTGGCGAGCTTGTCGCGTTGCCCACCGAAACCGTATACGGATTAGCAGCTGACGCTCTCAATGAAGAGGCGGTAGCGAAGGTATTTGAGGTCAAAGGGCGACCCTCTTTTGATCCTCTCATCGTCCATCTCGGTAGCTGGCGTGATATTCGCAAAGTGGCCGAAGTGCCTGCCGAAATTGAGGATTCTGTCCGGGAACTCACGCAAGAGTTCTGGCCAGGACCTCTCACGCTTGTGCTCCCAAAAAAAGAGAATGTCTCCGATGCGGTAACCGCTGGTCTCCCCACAGTCGCAGTGCGCGTGAGTGCCCACGAGGTCATGCGCGAGGTTGCCAAAAAGCTGGGACCGATTGCCGCTCCAAGCGCTAATCTCTTTGGAAAGATCAGTCCGACCAGTGCTTCCGCAGTTGTGGCAGAGCTTGGTGGAGCGATCCCTCTCATCATCGACGGTGGCGCGTGCCGGGATGGCTTGGAAAGCACCATCATCAAGATCGAGCCAGGGGAAAAGAAACCTCTTATCACAGTCCTGCGACCTGGTCCCGTGACCCGCGAGGACTTGCGTAAGTTCGGAACCGTCAAAAAAGCACGTCCGTCTAAGGATCAAGAAGTCGAGGTACCCGGGCAGACCCCTAGTCATTATGCTCCGCGAGCAAAGGTCGTTATCCTAGCTAAGGATCAAGACTTTGAACCCGAGGCTGGAGTGAAGTATGCTCTCTTGACCTACCGGGGAGACAGTAAGTGGGAAGAGGCCCATGAGTGGGTTGCACAAGAGGCGCTGAGCCCGGGCAGTGGCAAGCTCGCTGAGGCCGGAGTCCGCCTCTTCCATCTTCTTCGTAAGTTAGATGACGCCGAACCAGAGGTCATCTTGGTCGAATCTCTCACAGAGACCGGAGTCGGAGTGGCTATGATGGATCGCTTGCGACGCGCAGCGAGCGAAGAAAGATAGTTGAACATTTTCCATAAATGCACTTTTATTGCATTAAGGGCTTGCGTCTGCGAATTCTTTAATGCAACAAAACGGCGTTATGCGAATTCTTACTTTCAGCCTCACACTGGCTTCCTCGACAACTCTCTTTGCAGATTGGGCTCTCTACGACCGTGAACAGTGGTTAGATATCGCTGCTCATGCTCGGGTTTCCTACGGAGGAAGTACGGGTGAATTAAGTGAGTTGGCTACATTTGGGCATGACCCCAATCAAGAACTCGCCGTGCAGGGTTTCGAAGTTTCAGCCAGTTTACGTTTAAATGATCATATCCAAGGATACACTTCGGTGAATATTTTCCGCGATCTGGAGGACGAATTGGATGCTGAATTCGAGGAAGGATTTTTGAAGTTAGCGGATCTCCCTGGAGGTTTTGAATTACGCGGAGGTCGGCGCTTACACCGTTTTGGCCAGCAGAATGCAGTTCACTTGCACGGCTGGGACTTTGTGGACTCGAATCTCGTAACATCTACTTTCTTAGGAGAAGAGGGACTTTTGTCTGACGGGGGGGACATCACTTGGATCTGGGAAGGACCAGTCACGTCTGCGTTCACTTTTGAAGTGGGTGAAGCGGTCACCGAAGAAGAGGGGGAAGAAGGGGAAGAGGAAGAAGAAGGAGGCATCGAAGAGGCTTTCTTTGCGAGGACAGTTTACAGTGCACGCTGGTTAGTCCGTTGGGATGTGAACGACTTCCACCGTCATCAGTGGGGCCTCAACTTCGGCTTTGGTGAGAATGGTTACGGGCGCGATACTTTCGTTTATTCTGCTGATTATTACTACACTTATCGTAGTAACGGCTTTGAGACCGGAGGGTACGATCTTACCGTGGGAGGAGAAATCTACTACCGCGAGGTGGAGGTAGAGGATGAAGACAGCGGTTTCCGCGATGAAGCCGATCACTTGGGCGCAGTAGCGTCGGCCACCGTTGCTTGGAGCAACGGTTGGGAAGCAGGTCTTCGTTACGATTGGTTGGAAGGCGAAGAGTCTGGACCAGTCGGTGGGGATGCCATCTTCTCTCTTGGCGAGCGCCACCGGGTATCAGCTAACGTTGGTAAGCGGATTCAGATTGCGGAGGATTTCAGTGCTTTGACTCGTGTTCAGGTCAACTTTGACGATTTGGACGATGGTGATGAGCAAAGCATTTTCTTGCAAGTCGGCCTCGACTGGGGTGGACCTGAAGTCCGCTAATAAGCTGTTAACGGGACAGGGTTTTAGTAGCTTTCGTTTGCGCCCTGTTCCTTTTCGGCACAGATTTCCCTCATCCACCAACTTTGCTCATGACCATGAAATTGCTCTCCCTCTTCCTTTTTTCATTAAGCATGGCTCTCTCTGCTCAGGTCAAAGTCGCTAGCCTACATCCCCTGATGGGGGACCTCGTGCGTCAAGTAGGAGGAGATCGGGTCGAGCTCATTGATATCGGCAAGCCAGGGATGAACGTTCACACTTTTGCGCCTTCGGCAGGAGACTTACGCGCGATGGCAAGTAGCCATCTTGTGGTCGCTTCCGGCAAGGGTCTGGAGCAATATCTGCCTGCTCTCGTAGATTCGTTGGGAGGGATTCCGATTTTAGAAATTGGGCGCTCGATCCCGTCGCGCACGGTTTCGGGAGGGGAGTCTCTCTATGCCTGTTGCCCGACCCATGCCAAGGGAAGTGTGGATCCGCATTGGTGGCATGATGTCGCGAATATGGAGCGGGCGGTGAAAGTGGTGGAGAAGCAACTTGTCCGTATGGATGAAGAGGGAAAAAACTACTATAAAGAACGTAGCAAATCTACCCGCGAGCGCTATCAATTTCTCGATCGTTGGGTCAAGGCTCAAGTTGCGACCATTCCTAAAGGTCAGCGCAAGTTGGTCACGGCTCACGCAGCCTTCGGCTATTTTTGTAAGGCCTATCGTATGGAGCCGATCTTTGTATTAGGCTTGTCAGGTGACCACGATGTTCCCGCTCGGGAATTGGCTAAGGAAGTAACCAAACTGCAAGCCGAGGGCATTAAATCGGTCTTTCCTGAGAAGAATTCCAATCCCAAGGTCCTTGCCCAAATAGCCAAACAAGCGGGCGCAAAGATGGGTTCAGCCTTGATTGCTGACGGTGGAGCGAGTAACTACGAGCGAATGATGCAGCAAAACGTAGCCGCCATCGTCAATGGGTTAACAAAGTTATAATGAAGGATGCGCCGCTGCGAGAGGGATTCCTCCTATTAGGGGGACTAGGGCTGATGGCCTGGCCTCTTGCTTCGGTAACCGGCGAGCCTGCTTCGCCCGCAGAGGCTGTAGTCGCCATTCAGTCTTCGGATGGTCAGTGGTTCACTGATGTCGAGTTGCAAGCTGCTCACGACTTTTCTTATGCCGAGCTTCGGATCGGGGATCGGGTTCTAGGGCGGGTGACCGGTCCTGCTCGTGAAGGAGAGTTTGAATGCCAGCTGCCAACTCACGGCGGAGTGGTTACCGTAGTTGCCTCTTTCCCGGAAGGGACTCCAGAGACCGCTTTGAAAGTCCGGCTTTGGCCCGGGAGTTTACCCGAAAACGTTTTTACCCTCTGGGGTGAAGGAGAATTGTTAGAGGAGCTGGAGTTGAACTTTCATGAGTGAGTGCTGCGATCATCATTATGAACCAGGGCACGAACCTCATCGTTTGGAGGTAACGGATCTTTGTGTGACCTACGGTTCGGTAACCGCACTCTGCGATGTTAATTTTAAGACCACCTGCGGCCATCGTTTAGCCCTCCTTGGTCCTAATGGAGCGGGTAAAAGTAGCCTCATCCGGACCCTTGCGGGTTTACTCAAAGCAGAGCGAGGTTCCATCCTCTGGCGGGAGCAAGATTTGCGAGGAACCACCCGAGAGATTGCTTATCTCCCTCAGTTAGACCGTCATCGCGAGGGTTTTCCAGTGAGTGTTCGCGAGGTGGTGGCAATGGGGAGGTTACCACATGTCGGTTTTTGGAAGAAACTGCGTTCCATCGATGAGGAGAAGGTCGATGAGGCGATTGTGGCCATGAGGTTACAGGACTTAGCTCATCGCCAGATTGATGCCTTGAGCGGCGGGCAGCGGCAGCGCGCTTTTTTGGCCAGAGCCTTGGCCCAAGAGGCACACATTGTGATGTTAGACGAGCCCTTCACCGGATTGGATGTCGAGAGTGGAGCCGAGCTGTCCGAGACTTTGCAAGAACTGGGTAAGCAGGGTCATCTCGTTATTGCCTCCCATCATAACCTCGCCACCGTAGAGGCTATTTTTGATCAAGCGCTAGTTTTACAGAAACATCAGCTCGCCTTTGGGGAGGTGAGTGAGGTTATGGCCCAAGAGAAGGTGCGGAAGACTCTCGGTCTGGTGGAAGGAGGGTCTCGTGTTTGAACTACTAGAGCTGCCCCTACTGAGAAGAGCCTTTGTCGCGGCGGTGATGATTGGTTTTACGAATGGTTTTGTCAGTGCCTTTGTTGTCCTTCATCGTAGCCCTCTCAAGCTTGGAGCCCTCAGTCATTCCGTCTTTCCCGGTATTGCTGCGGTCGTGTTGTTAGCAGGTTTGTCAACGGTGGGAGTTTACCTCGGAGCCCTTGCTGCTGCTGCTTTGGTGGGGCTCGGAGCCGTCTTTTTTGCCAAGCGATCGCGGGTGGGGGAAGATACTGTTTTGGCAGTGTTGATGACTGGAGCCTTCGCCGCAGGGGTAATGATGCTGCAGCGCTACGAGGGAGCTGGCGGTCTTGAGGATTGGTTGATGGGGAATATCGTCGGAATGTCCGATGGTGATCTCTGGATGAGTTATGGGGTTGGATTACTCTCAGTTGGAACCCTCGCGATCCTACGTCGTCCCATTCTAATCAACCTCTTTGAGCCCGATGTGGCCGCCACTCTAGGAGTGCGCACGGTGTGGTTGAACTATGGTTTATTCGCCCTCCTGATTCTAGTGCTAGTCACTACCTTACAGGCTGTGGGAGCGATTTTGGCATTGGGTTTCATCGTCACCCCCGCAGCGGCCGTGCGACAGGTTATTGGCTCCGCGCGAGGCCTGTTCTTCTGGAGCGGAGTCACCGGAGCAGTGGGCGCGGGTCTCGGTTTTTTAGGAGCTAACATCTTCGATCAACCCGTCGGAGCTTTCATGGTTCTTGTCCTCAGCTTCATCTTCTTAGCCGCCGTTCTTGTGCGACATCTTCGCGAGTGGAGGCAAGTGGGGCATCGGCATTGACAGTGGCACGTTTGTCGTCTGCTTTACTATCAGGGTAGTTTCTCTTTCTGCTTTGGTTGGCTCAAAGGAGTTTCAGAAAATTTTCTAATGACATACTATATATCACGTTACAATTTAAAAGAAATCGCCTAGAGCAGAGCTTTCTTCCAAAGCCTTGATGAACAATATGCCTTCGTCTTTTAAAAAACATCCAACCCTACTTATCGGTTGGGACGCTGCTGACTGGAAAGTGATTAATCCTTTGATCGACGCTGGGAAAATGCCCAACCTTCGAGCTCTCATGGAAGGTGGGACGATGGGTAATATCGCTACTCTACAACCTGTGCTTTCACCCACACTCTGGACTTCCATTGCTACTGGTAAGAGGCCTTATAAGCATGGTATCCATGGTTTTTCTGAGCCTGATCCTGTCACTGGCGGTATCCGTCCAGTGACCAACCTTTCCCGTTCCACCAAGGCGATCTGGAATATCCTCAATCAGGAAGAGAAGTCTACTATCACCGTTGGGTGGTGGCCCTCCAATCCCGCCGAACCTCTCAGCCGTGGTGTCATGGTCTCGAATGACTATCAAATCGCCCAGGGTTATGAGTACGATCCTGACAAGCCAGATAGCTGGCCCATGAAGCCGGGCACCGTGTATCCCGAACGCCTCACCGAGCAACTTAAGCAAATCCGTTTCCACCCTGCCGAGCTTGAGGGAAATGATCTCATTCCTTTTATGCCCGGTCTTCAGGGTATGAGTCAGGAGGAACTTGATAAGGCTGCCAAGGATCCACGTGTGCAGTCTCTCATGAAGATCATCGCGGACTGCACAAGTATCCACTCTGCGGCGACAGCTTTACTCGCGAATGAGCCTTGGGATCTGATGAGCGTTTACTACGACGCCATCGATCACTTTGGTCATGCCTTCATGAAATATCATCCGCCGCAGCGAGAGGGTATTGATGATTGGGATTATCGTCTCTTCAATTACGTGAATGAGGCGGGCTATCTTTATCATGATATGCTTCTCGGCGTTCTTGTTGACCTCGCTCGGCAGAAGCATCCGGATGTCACCATTATTCTTCTTTCCGATCACGGTTTTCATCCAGATGATCTCCGCCTGACGGATATCCCGAATGAACCCGCTGGTCCCGCCGCCGAGCATCGTCAGTTTGGTATTCTCGTTGCAAATGGTCCTGGTATTAAGAAAGACGCCCGTATTTACGGCGCCAGTCTCATAGATATCTGTCCCACTCTTCTTCACCGCTTCGGCTTGCCTGTCGGCGAAGACATGGACGGGAAGGTCCTCCTAGATCTCTATGAGGAGCCCGCAGAGGTTACTCGCATTCCCAGTTGGGATGAAGTCGAGGGTGATCACGGGATGCATCCGCCTGATAAGCAGATCTCTGCCGAGGACTCCAAGGCCGCTCTCGATCAACTCGTCGCTCTCGGCTACATTGATGAACCTCATCCGGATCAATCCAAAGCAGTGGAGCAGACCGTGCGCGAGTTGGAATACAACCTTGCACAAGCTTGGATGGATGGCGGCATTTATACCGAAGCCATCGCCATCCTGAAGCGTCTCCACGAGAAGTGGCCCATGGAGCATCGCTTTGGTTTCAAGCTCGCCACCTGTTATCAATCCCTTGGTCATACTTCCGAACTCCGCGCTGTGATCTCCACTGTGATCGAGCGTCGTCTCAAGGATGCTGAAGAAGCGGTTAAAGAGATCGAGGCCCTCAAGCTCGACAGCCAAGAGGCTCAAAAAGAGGAACAGGAGCAGATTGAAAAACTCAGCGCGCAGGAACAAAAGAAATTGTCCAAGGAACGTTGCGATCTTTTCACCCGCGCTCGTCCGAATCTTTTTGCCCTTCGTTACTATGAGGCCACCGCTGACTTCGCGGAGAAGAAGTATGAAGATGCTCTTGAGAAAATCGCTGAACTCGATACCGATTTTGGCTCCCGCCGTCAGGCTCTCAGCCTCCGGGGGCAGACTCTCACCCGTCTGCAGCGCTGGGATGAAGCCGAGGCCGCTTACCAAGAGGCGTTAGTTATCGATCGTGAGACTCCAGAACCACTTCTCGGGCTCGCTCGGGTCTATCTCCATCGGGGACAGTACCGCGAGGCTATTCAGGAAGCTCGCACCTCCGCTGGTCTCCTCTTCTTCCAACCTCGAGCGCACTATCTTATTGGCATGGCTCACTATCGTCTCGGTGAGTTCGAGCAGGCCGAGCAAGCCTTTCTCCTCACCACCCGTCAGACTCCACTTGCCGCCGCCGCCTGGCGCATGCTCGCTCAGATTGCCCAGTTTCATTTCCGTGATCCTAGCAAGATCACCTTCTTCAAAGAGCAGGCCAGAGAAGCTCGCCAACGTCAGAAAGATCTCAAAGAGTTAAAAGCACCCGAGATGAGTCAGATCAAAACCAAGGGTTTTGTTTCTTTGACCTATCCTTCCTTTGTCGAGCGAGAGTCTACTTCGACAGAAGCTATCATTACCGTTGTTTCTGGTCTGCCGAGATCTGGCACGAGCCTCATGATGCAGATCCTAGAGGCCGTTGGCATCCCCGCCTTCACCGATGGCAATCGGGTCGCTGATGATTCCAATACCAAGGGATACTACGAGCACGATCTCGTCAGCGGTCTTCTCAGACCGGGCGACCGCTCTTGGCTCACCGGTGCGAAAGGGCATGCCCTCAAAGTGGTTGCCCCGCTCCTCGCCTCGCTGCCAAAGGAAGTTAAAGGCGGTGAGGAGATCTCTTACCGCATTCTCTTCATGGAGCGCGATCTGGAGGAGATTCTCACAAGCCAATCCGCCATGTTGAAGCGTCTTGGAAAAGCCGAGCCCAGTGGAAATGTTTCCAAAGCATATCAACAGCAAGTCGACCACGCTGCCAAGTGGATCGATCATCATGAGATCCCGACCTTGTCGCTCAGCTATCTGGCACTTGTCCACCAACCGGCTCGACTGCTCGGTCAGCTTGCCACCTTCCTTGGTGTCGAAGACCAGTTGGAAGCGATGCAGGCTGTTATTGATCCTAATATGCATCGAGTACGGAAAGAGTTATATTGAAAGGCATCTCCGGTCACCACGAAAGAATTTAGAATTTCCTTATAGGGCTAGACTTGGGGAAATTGAGGATGGAAAATATCGTAACATCGACGGGGAAAGCTTCCATCCGGTGCTCGAAGAAATCATTAGCTAGGTTAACACCATCTGGGACTTCAAGGAGTTGATCGAAAAAGACAAACGTGATGGCAGCGGGAGACTCCTTATGACCTTTCACACCATTCTCTTCGCGGTGAAGGCGTCATTGTTAAAGAAGGCAACATCATCGATGTCGGTTTTGTCGATGCCCCTCGCCAGCGTAATATCCGTGAGCAGAACAAGAAAATTAAAGCCCTTGTTAACGAGAGTGGCAAGGCAGTTCTCACCGACAACGTCCATTATTCCGAGATCCATAAAGGATATCTGTTAGAATGCCGCGCCGAGGAGTTCTTGATACGCAAAGTCTATCACAACAAGTTGCTAAACCCGGCGGGAGAGCCTTTTAATAATGCGGCGTGAGTTGGATCCAAGTCGAGGTATAAGATGTCTTCGGCCGTATGAAGTGACTGGGCATGGACTTACGTGAGAAGTATCGATCTGAAGCGGGTGATTCTACAACGCAGATCGTTACGCCTTCTTGGAATGAGGTTGTCGGAGGTGCTCTTAAACTCATTATCTTATGGTTAAAAATGCGATGAATTTGAGGCCAAAACTTTTTTTTCTCGCAGAAGGGTTGGTTGTTAGATAGTGAGCTTTGCAAGTGGCCTTTTGGGCGCGTGTTCTCCGCGATGAGCTTATTAAACAATAATAATATCATGGAATTGATGAAGACAACAGAAAGACAGGGAGCCCAATGGCTGATAGGACTTGCCGCTACCGCGAGCACACAGGGCGCGTTGGTCCAGGTGAACCTCATCGGTAACACCTCAGTAACAGCCGGGGGGGCTTTTATTGATGCGGCTTGGAGGGCTGGTCGTCTGCTATCGGATGAGCTCTTTGGTACTGTTTCGTACCTCCCGGGGAGTAATAGCTACCTAGCCCGGGTTGCTCCTCTTGGGATCCTTGGTTTTGCCGGAGCCACCTCTAATTCCTATACCGTGCGGGCTATTGCTCCGTCTTCTTTTGATTCTGTTTCTGCTTCCATGATTGGGGGCCAAACGCGGGGTGCGTTCAGATTGTCTTTTACTACATTGAGGGAATCGGCTGACCTTCTTTTATTTGTTACTGCTGGGGGCCAGGGCCCGACTCGGGGAGTGACGCTGGATTCTATCGTGTTTGATGATGGCACGGGAGTGGTGGTTGACGTGAATTTACTTACCGCAGAGCAAATTGACGGGATGAACCCCAGAGTGCTCGGTTCTGCAGCAACGGCAGCAGAATTAGCGGCATTAGTCGCAGTGCCTGAGCCTTCCAGTCTCGCGCTTCTGGCCCTTGGTGCTGCTGGGGTTGTCACCCGCCGTCAGCGTAAGAAGACGGCCTAGCAGCTTTCCTCATCGCGGGACTCTGTTTTCCTTATTCAGGTTACCGGAGGTGCCCTTCCTACTCCCGGCCCTTATGTAAGGACTTCGATCGGGAACTTGTAGGAGGTGCCTTGGGCGTTTTGACCAATGACGGGATACTTCCGGTTGCGTGGTTTGAGGGCGGTGAGTTGGAAGACTTCGCCCCCGCTTTGGAAAGGGCGACGGTAGTCTTCGAAGGTAAGGCCGAAGTAAGGGGCGGTCTCTTGGAAAAGGCGTTCTTCAGGAGAGAGCCCGTCCTTGATTGGTATTTCTAACCGCAGTCCGATGGTGGCTTCTGAGGAAGAAAACTGGCTTTTACCGGGTTTGAGAGTGAGCCCTAATTCTTCTGCGAATGGTTCTAACTGTTCGAGAAACTTTTCCTGTAAACTCAGGATTGTTGTGCGGTTAAAAAAGTCGATGCCAGCCTCTATAAAGTGGGGATTCGCTCGCACCTCTAACTGACCCAAGGTTTCAGCTTTGCGACCGCGAATGAAGGTTTGCGAGAGATCGTTCTTGGGCTTGCGGTGGTAGTGACAAAAGACTTCTCCAGTCTTGCGATGAGAGAGCACCCACGGCGCATCCGGAGCAGTGACTTCCTCGCCATCGTAGCAACGCTCGGGGCGCGCACCAATGCGGCGACAGATCGTCTTCCAGCGTTCGTCGTGACCACAGTTGTCCCGGTACTCGATAGTGGCTAGGGCATGGGCAATTTCGTGGAGAATGGTATCGAGAACTTCTTCCTCTGAGTTGAGTGCACTCAAGGTGCGGCTGATGGAGATTTCCTTGCTCGCAGGTCGGCAGACCCCGAAGCGTCGCTCGGCGTTGTCGAGAGAGCCAGTCCAGCCTTGCGCTGTTAGACCGTGTTCGGTGAGCTTGTTTTCTAACAATCTCAGTGCCTCGTCAGTGTTCATGGTGTCGGAGTAGGATGAAAAGGGGCTCTTTTTCTCGGAAGAGAGATCTATGGCAGTTGTTTATTTAAGGCATGAAGAAGAAGTGGCGCTTAGGAAACTCTCCACTTGCTCAGTGAGTGCCTGCTGGTAAGCGATGGCCTCTTGGTAACGAGGTGGAAGGGTCGCGAGGCGGGCTTTTGGGAGGTGACTGGCAAGAGTGCGGGATACTTCTTCGGGATGGAAGCTGTCTTTGGAAGTGCTGAGAACAAGAGTGGGCGGAGTGCAGCTAGCCAGTTCAGCTAGGTCTTCGAAAGGGTAACTGGACCACATCTTTGCTAATACTTGGGTGCTGACAACGTCTTTGCGCCGGTCGAGAAGGGCGGTTACTTCTTCCGCCTGTGCTAGGCAGCTCTTTGTCAGGGTCTGGTAGGCGGGGTGAAGTGCTAGTTTCATAGTAGTTCGTTCTTCATCACCTTCTTGTAACCAGTCACCGACTTTGGCGAAGAGGGCGAGATGGCGAGGACGAGGGTGTGAGAGCCATGCCGGTCGTAAGAGGACGAGCTTGCGCACATATTCAGGATAACGGAGAGCGAAGTTGAGCGCGACTCCTGCTCCCAGACATTGACCACCAAGAGTAATAGTCTCTAGTTCTAAATGATCTAACAAATCCGCAATTTGGTCAGCGAAAAAGGAAAAGGAAAAATGCGCGGGATCAAAATCGAGAGAATGACCGTGCCCAGGGAGGTCCGGCGCGATGAGGCGTCGCCCTTCTAACAGAGAAAAAACCGCAACCGTTTCGTGACAACTGGCTCCGAGACCGTGAAGAAAAAGAAACGGAGGATCAGAAGGCGAGCCTCTCTCATAAAACGACAACGACATTGTTCCCTACAGAGCTCGGAGGTAGTGAAAGGAGTAGAGTCCAGTAGAGTGACCATCGCCCCAGCGGAGCTGTAATGCATAGCCGCCGACCTGCTCCCAACTGGCGAGCTCAAAGGCACGGGAGCCAAAGCGCACTTCGGGGCGAATGACTCGTCCGAGGGCATCGGGCTCTCCTTGACAATTGGCGCAGGGGCAGGCGCGTCTGAGGGCTTCGAAGGAGAAATAACTCTCCTCACCGTCACTCCAGGCGAGGGCGAGCTCTTGCCCCATAACGGCGGTGTTGGTCAGGGATACAGCAGACATGGCGACAAGATGCTGTTGCCTTTATAATTGTCCAGCCTGACCTGCAGGCCAAACTGCTCCCGAGAGAATCCAGCGCTCCAAGACCTTGCGATCGCTCTTCGCGATTTGGACCCCTTTGGGATATTCCTTGAGCTGGGGATGCTGTCCAGTGGTCGCGAGGTAGAAGGGGCTTTGCGCTGGTTTGCCGGGGATGATTCGTTGTTTGTGAAAAGCTTCCTCCTTGCTTGTGAGAAGATAGAGTTTCCCGATCTCGTTCTCTTGGTGACACCAGACACAACGCTTGGTGAGTATTGGGCGAACATGTCGCGCAAAGTCGATGCGACTAGCGGTTTCAGCTTGGGTGAGGGAGTCCAACACAGGCTGTCTACTATGGGGCTTACGTGTTTCTCCCCAAGGACCGCAAGATGCGAGAAGAAGAGCGCTGGCAAAAGCGGTGAGGGAGCTTGCTTTCATGAACTCTCGCTTTTAACCTTTACCGCACTTTCAGAGCAGCATGTGTTCGCGTCAACTTTTCCTCTTAGTCACTTTCGGTCTCATCTGGCAAGCCAGTGCGCAAGCTCATGGTCCTACCGTAGTGGCTCCGACTCAGCGACGGAGCGCAGCCGGAGCGATTCCGAGGTACCCTTGGCATCTGGGCACCACCGTCACAATTTTTTGGATTGGGGAGAAGCCTACTCCTCGCAACCCGACGCCCAATCACAAGTCCTCTTGGGATACCCGCTGGCTGCAAAACTATGGCGGCTTTGATAACCCCGACCCCAAAGCCCGTCGCGGTTACTTGCCGAAAGCCTTTACCCCCAAACAGAATCCCTTCTACGTCGCTTTGCCTTATAATGATGTTCTGAACCATCGTCAGCATAAGCCCGAGGCCTCGAAGGTCATCCCTTGGTTCAAGCGCTACAACCCGCGCCCGGGACAGACCGTGTGCAAAGGCCGTTGGGTCGAGATTGCGCGTAATGGCAAGGTTTGCTTTGCACAGTGGGAAGATTGCGGGCCTTTCAGCACCACCAATTGGGAGTTTGTTTTCCAGAATAAGAAGGTACGGAATCGCAAAAACAATGAGGCTGGCATCGATATCTCTCCCGCAGTGCGTGATTATCTAGGCATCAAAAGCGGTCAAAAAGTTCACTGGCGCTTTGTGGAATTCCCGAATGTGAAACGAGGTCCTTGGGCCCTCTATGGGATGAATAACCCTTTCGTTAACCCAAACGCGAGGCGGTGAATTTCCTGATCCGACATAGGAAAATGCATTTTGTTCAAAAATAAATTGATTAATTTGTCATAACGGTTAAGATTTCCGTGATTTATGACAAAGCGTATCTTCTCCACATCTCGGGCCACTCTGTTGTGTGCTTCTATTGCCTGCTCCCTAGGCATCGGTTCGCTAAAGGCCATTAACGTCGATTCTGAGATTGTTATTCTGGTTGATGCCCAGACCTCTTCGCTATCCGATTTCGACTTAATCTTAGATGGAGTTGCGCGCACTTTTGAGCAGCAGTCTTTCATCGATACCGTCGCGGCAGGAGCTAATGGGAGTATTGCGGCCTCGCTTGTGCTCTTTAATAACGGAAATACGCAAACGATTGAGATTGCCGCCACCCAGTTGTCTTCTGCCGCAGATTTGCAGAACTTTGCTACCAGTGTGCGGAATGTAACACGGTCTAATCAGGGGGGAAATGTGGACTATGCTGGTGCGATTGCTGCAGGGGCAGCAGAGATTGCTTCCTCCGCTTTCGAAGGAACGGTACGCCAATTAACTTTGATCGACGATGGCACGGGATTCTTTGAAGCAAATCCTAGTAGTACACGTGCGGCAAGAGATACCGCATTAGCTTCTTCTGTCGATGTGATCAACAGCGTTGTCTTCGATGCTGAGTTTCAAGAGCAAAGAGTTACTGACTTTTATGAAGAGAATATTGTAGGCGCTGTTAGTGGAGCTAATGGTACAGTTGCAGTGATTGGTAGCCCTCAAGGAGGGA
Source organism: uncultured Roseibacillus sp. (assembly GCA_937949965.1). GTDB lineage: Bacteria > Verrucomicrobiota > Verrucomicrobiia > Verrucomicrobiales > Akkermansiaceae > Roseibacillus. The sequence continues at coordinate 36,690 of CALFBF010000099.1, read as the reverse complement.
CGAGACCGCAAGCCGCTCTCGATGCTATCGAAGAGAGTATTCAGACTCAGCTTGCATCACCTACTACGAATGCAGTTCCCGAGCCGAGCTCGGCCCTTTACCTTCTTACCATGGCTGGAGTTATTCTCTTCCGTCGTAAGCGCGCTTAACTTGACAGCTCGCTAATCGCATTGAGCAAGAGAATCGTTAGATTTTAACTGAGCTCAGATCGAGGGGATCACCATGCTCCTTGAGTCGCTTTTGTAGTTGTCCAAAGAGGTCTTTAACTCGTTTGCTTTGGCTTTCCTCGTTAATGAGATCATTCACTTCAAGAGGGTCGTCTGTGAGGTTAAAGAGGCGTAGGGTATTCGATTTGGGATAGACGATCAGTTTGTAATCCCCGACTCGGATCATCCGTTGCGAGTCTACGTAGGAACCCAGCATGTAATCGCGTCCCTTAGCACCAGGCTCGCTCTTGGCTATCGGGAGAAGGCTTTCGAACTCGATGTAATCAGGCTTTGCGTGTCCGGCGAGTTCTAGCGTAGTGGGCAAAACATCTTGTAGGTGCACGAGGGCATCGCGGCGTTCGTTCTTAGGAATGTCTTTTCCGACAAGAACGAGAGGGGGTTTGAGACTGTGCTCATACATGTTCTGCTTCCCTAACAAACCATGCTGCCCACAGGCCAAGCCGTGATCGGCGGTGAAGATGATGTAGGTCTCTTCCTTTTTTCCTGATTTTTCGAGCGCGGTTAGAATGCGGCCAATTTGCGCATCCATGTGGGTAATGAGGGCGTAGTATTCACGGCGGTGGACTTTGACGGCGTGTTCGGTGCGGGGGAAGGGTGCAAGCGCTTCGTCTCGCAACATGGTGTGACCCGCGTCTTCTCGAATCATGCCCATGGAGTCCATGTGCGGGTATTCTGAGAGGAAGTTGGCCGGGAGGATCATCTCGTCGGCGGGGTATTTATCGAGATACTCTTGTGGTGCTTGGCGTGGATCGTGGGGCGCATTAAAGGAGAGATAAAAGAAGAAGGGTTTGTCTGAGCCTGCCGCGATTTTGAAATACTCTTCGGCATCGTCAGCCACTACTTCGGACCAGTGTTTGCCGCCTCCCCAAAAACCGCCAAAGGCTGGGTCAGCAGGGTCCCATGTGTCGGAACCATCGGCGAGAGGGCGGTTGTAACCCTCGGGAGCATCGAATGGCATCCCTCCGCGTTGGTTCCGGATGTGATCAAAGATAGCGATGGGAGGGACCTTGGTATGCCACTTACCGGCAAAGTAAGTTTCGTAGCCTGCTTTTTCTAACAATTGCGGCCAAGTTTGTTCTCCTTCGATTAATCGGACTGCGCCCTCTTTGTTATCGAATTCCTCCGCGCGCCAGAGGGTACGTCCATTGAGAATCATGGTTCGGGAGGCGATGCACACCGCTCCATTCCACGCACCCATGTTGTAGGTGTTCGTGAAGCTTGTTCCTTCGCGTACGAGCGAGTCGAGCGCTGGGGTTTCGATCTTTTCATCACTCAGGGCGGAGATAGTATCGAAGCACTGATCATCAGCGAAGATGAAGAGGATGTTTGGTTTAGCTGCGAGGCCGAGGGCGGATAGTAGGAGTATACAAATGAGACGCATGTTTCTAAAGAAGGAACGTGTTCAATCGGAAAATTTTTGCAGTTGGCCTCGCTCTTAAAGATTGAAAAATATTTTTATTAAAAGGAGCTTCCGACACTAACGTTGTGAAACGCTAGTGCCGGAGGTTGTTTGCAAGAATGTTGGGTTTTCGCCGAGGGCAGAGAAGTCTCCTTCCCCGACTAAGACCTACGTCACTAGCAAATCTACCCTCTGGCAACGGAAAAAAACGCTCATTTCTTTCTGAGCGATTCTAGGTAATGTTTTCCTTAGAATTCTTGTCTTTTTTCGGCGCTGAGAAGTCTAACTGGCAGAGGAAGGAGCATTTACGGCCCTTCCAGGGTGAAATCGGCTTTCTTAAGCGAAGGCTCTTCGATGGTATCATCTAGTTCGAGAGCTGGGATGGATGGAATTTGTCCTCCGATGATTCCTTGCATGTCGCCGTAGAGTCCCACGGTGTTTTTAACGACCCGCTCGATTTGTTTTTCGCGCTCTTTCCACTGCTTCTCCATTGCTCGTTTTTCACGGATGATTTGCAGTTGCATCGATTCGAAGGCTTCGACGATACCAGTGATCTTTTGCTGGAATTGAGTGCCGGCGAGATACTGATAGAGCATCTCCATTTTTTCGTTTTTACCGACTGATGCCAGCTGCTCTCGATTCACAACGAGGAGCTGCTCCCGTAGCGCGAGTGCTAATGAAAGCGCGGAAGCGGGATCGGAAACCCAGACTCCGTTAATCCGACCGAAACGCTTGATGCTAGGAGGTAATACAACAGAGACAAAGATGCCTAACACCGCGCGGGCTTCTTGCATATCGTCCTTAAACTTTGTGAGCCAAGCGTCGCTCCACGTCTTCGTATTCTTGGTTTCCCAGAGAATGATGCCGCAATCGTGGGAGAGTTGAGAGCGCACCGTTTGCACGATGTCGGCTCCACGCACTCCTTTGGAGACAGGCTTGATTTCGTCATGTGGGAAGGCTTGCGTCAGTTGCTCCTCAAGGTCGATTTCGAGGGCTTCGCCTTGGCTTTCCATCGAACCTTGTTCGGCCTTTCGTTTCATGTCCTCGACCGAACTCTTCAGGCTGCGAATCATCTGATCCTTTTCAAGTTCCTTGAGACGATACTGTTCGCTCAGTTTCTCGGTCACTTCTTTACCAATCGCTTTTCTCTCTTCGTCGAGCTTGCGTTGGAGCGCTAGCTCTGCCTCTTCACTTGCTTTGGTGAGCTCGCGCTGTTTCTTGCGAAGAGCCACTTCTTGTTCACGCAGTGCTTTCAAGCTCGCGTCTTTTTCGGCGGCTGTTTCTTGCAGTTCTTTGAGCTGATGCTGAAAGTGTTCCGAGGCTTTCAGAGCTGCTTTCTGCTCGGCTTCCGCTAATCTTTTTTTAGATTCTTCGCTTTGTTCGTTAAGCGAAGTCTCAAGCTCCTTCATTCGTTGCCCATATTTACTTTCGAGCTTCTTGGCCGCAGCAGCTTCCAGTTCCTGGGCTTGTTTCTCCAGCTTAGCAGCCACGAGTTCGTCGACTTTCTCCTGACTGTCAGCGAGCTGTGCGGCTTGGCTCTTGAGCGCTTTACTACGCTGTTTCAATTCCATTTCTCGTTGAATGAACTCCTGCTTAAGTTGACCTTCTAACTGTTCGCGGATTTCACTCTGTAAAGCATCGGAAAGTTCGAAGCGGTGGTCGCAATTGGGGCAAGTAATGGAGCCTTCTTTCATGGTCGAGAATCTAGGGAGGGGGGCCGGAGTTGGATAGTGGAAAGCAGTTTAAGCGAGAGATTTTTTGAGGAAAGGGGCGGTTCGCGAGGAGCGAGATCGGGCTACTTCTTCGGGAGTGCCTTGGGCCACGACTGTCCCGCCGTTAAGTCCAGCTTCGGGACCAATGTCGATCAGGTAGTCGGCCTGAGCAGCGAGATCCATGTGGTGTTCAATGACGACTACGGTGTGCCCTTCATCAACGAGACGGTGGAGGACGTCGATGAGCTTGGAGACATCGTCGGCGTGGAGACCAATACTGGGTTCTTCGATGAGATAGAGATTGGCCTGCTTGATTCCTGAGAGAGCGGCTTTGGGCGAGCGGCCTTTAATGAGCTGAGAGACCAGCTTGATGCGCTGGGCTTCACCGCCAGAGAGGGTAGGGCTGGGTTGACCCAGCTGGAGGTAGCCGAGCCCGGTGTCGGCGAGGAGGCGGAGTGTTTTGCTGAGCTTAGGAACCGCAGCGAAGAAGTCGGCCGCTTCTGCGATGGTCATGTGAAGCACTTCCCCAATATTACGGCTGTTATAGTAGACTTCGAGAGTCGCGGGATTGTAGCGATCGCCTTGGCAGGCTTCGCAGTCGATCCAAGTGGCAGGGAGGAAGTCCATCTCAAGCTTGATGCGCCCGTTTCCTTTGCAATCGGGGCATTGACCTTCTTTATTATTAAAGGAAAAGCGCCCGGCCTCGAAGCCTCGCATGCGGGCCTCTGGTAGTAGGGCAAAGAGTTTACGAATTTCGTCGAAGAGTTTGACGTAGGTTGCAGGGCAAGAACGCGAGGTCTTTCCAATCGGGGTCTGGTCTACTTCGTAACAAGCCTTGATGCTGTTGAAACCGCTCAAGGATTTCCACGTCTTATTGATTGCTTTCTTGGTCTGAGAGTCAAAAGCCGGCTTCAGTGTCCCTCGCATCAGAGAAGATTTACCGCATCCTGAGACTCCTGTGAGAACAGTGAGGCGAGCAAGGGGAAAGGCGGCGTCAATTGTTTTGAGATTGTTATGAGTGCAGCCTTTGAGCTTGAGCCAACCAGTGCGCGAGTTAGCGGCTGGGAGTTTGCGTCGTGGAGCTTTGGGAAAAGAGTTGTTAGGTTCGTGAGCGTGTTCGTTCAATCGAGGGATTGGCATGAGTTCGCCACCGAGGCGACCGGCGCCGGGGCCGAGGTGAATTTGGTGATCGGCCTGAGCCATGGTTTCATCATCATGTTCGACGATGAGGAGGGAGTTCCCTTTCTGTTGGAGCAGCCGTAGCGTCTCTAACAGTTTTACATTATCACGAGGGTGGAGACCGATTGTGGGTTCATCGAGCACGTAGAGAACTCCGCGCAGATTAGACCCTAGCTGAGCGGCAAGCCGGATGCGTTGGGCCTCGCCTCCCGAGAGCGTATTTGCCGAACGATCGAGGGAGAGGTAGCCTAGCCCGACCTCGTCGAGGAAGTGCAGTCGTTGAGTCAGCTCGGGAAGAATATCGCGCGCAATGAGCTTGTCTCGTCCCGCGAAGGCGAGCTGCTCAATGGCTTCTTTTGCCTCCACCACCGAGAGGGAAGCTAATGCGGGGAGGGAGAGGGTTCCTTGCAGATAGACGTGTCGAGCCGCTTCGTTAAGTCTCGTGCCGTAACAGCCGGGGCAGATGATGAGCTCATCTTCATCTGTTCGGTCGAGTTTGCGATCATAATCAATCTCAGCCTCGGAGACGGAGTTGAAGGCTGCGGTGTCGATTCTGTTTCGACTAGTGGTGATGTGGCCATAGCCTCGACATTCACGGCACCAACCTCGGGGGGAGTTGAAGGAGAAGTGACTGGGATCTGGTTCTTCAAAAGAGCGTCCAGTTGTGGGGGAAACTCGTGCAGTCGAGAGGGGGATGAGTTTCTTGTCGGCAGTGAGAAGGCGGCAGCTTCCTTTTCCCACTCGGAGCGCTTCGGTGAGTTTTTGGGCGAGTTCGGCGCTTTCTTTTTTATTCGTTGCGGAAGTCTTTGCTTCGTAGAGCACGACATCGATATCATGTTCGACAAAGCGTTCGAGACGTTGGAATCCTTCCACGTCCTTAAGCTGATTATCTACGAGAAGCTTAGTATATCCCTGTCGTCCAGCCCATGCCGCCACGTCGGTGTGATAGCCCTTGCGACCACGGATGACGGGTGCGAGTAGGCTTATCTTTCCTTTCTTGGCTTCTGCTTTCAGTCTTTGCAGAATGGTGTCTTCGGTCTGAGTGATAACCGGTTCTCCCGAAACCGGGCAGTGCTGGATGCCCACTTTGGCAAAGAGAAGACGAAGGAAGTGATAGAGTTCGGTAATGGTCGCAACGGTTGATTTACCCCCTCCTCGCGATACTCGTTGCTCAATGGCGACGGTAGGGGGAAGACCGGAGATTTTATCGACGTCTGGTTTTTCTAACTGTTCCGCGAATTGACGGGCATAGGGCGACATGGAGTCGAGGAAGCGACGCTGCCCTTCTGCGAAAACAAGATCGAAGGCCAGGGTGGACTTTCCGCTCCCTGAGAGGCCAGTGACCACTACCATCTCGTCGCGAGGAATCTCGAGAGTGATGTCCTTGAGATTATGGTGGCGTGCGCCCTGGATGGTGATGACATTCTTGGCTGCGGGCGCTTTTTTGAGAGTCCCTTTTGCTTTTGTGTGAGCGTTCTTCGTTTTCTTTCCGAGCAGTGGCGCGAGATATTGACCGGTGAAGGTTTTTCGCATCGCGACTTCTTCTGGCGTGCCCGTGGCGACGACCTCTCCGCCATGGACTCCAGCGGAGGGCCCGAGGTCGATGAGGTGATCTGCGCACTTAATGACGTCGAGATTATGCTCAATGACGAGGAGGGTGTGCCCGTTCTCGACGAGTCGCTGGAAGATAATGAGCAAGCGTTCAATGTCGGAGAAGTGTAGGCCAGTCGTGGGTTCGTCCAGAATGAGGATTGAGCGTTGGCCCTTGTGTTGGTTGCCAAGCAGTTGGCATAGCTTCAGTCGTTGTGACTCACCACCTGAGAGGGTATTGAGCGGTTGGCCGAGGCGGAGATAACCAAGCCCAACATCAATGAGCGGTTGTAAAAGCGTGATCGCTTTTGCGAGAAGCGTCTTCTCTCTTTTGCTCGCTTCCTCATTCGGAATGGCTGCCCAAGTGACAAACTCGTCGATAGTGAATTCCAGAATATGAGAAATACTATGTGAATCGTAAGTGTATTCTAAGGCGCTTTGATGGTAGCGTTTGCCCTCGCATTCGGGACAAGTTAGGTAGAGATCAGATAGGAACTGCATCTCCACCTTCTCAAAGCCATTACCCATGCAGCGTTCGCAACGACCTGCCCCGGAGTTGAAAGAGAAGAAGCCGGGCTTCAGAGCTGCCGCCTTAGCCTCCGGAGTAAGAGTGAAGAGCTGTCGAATCGCCTCGAAGGCTCCCAGATAAACGGCTGGGGTTGATTTTGGTGTTTTGGCGAGTGGGGTCTGGTCGACGAGTTGCACGGATTGGAACTGACCTCGCGGAAATTCGAGAGCTCGGATCGGGGCCGGGTCTTCTTCGCAATCTTGGCCGAGTTCTTTGCAAAGATTCAGATAGAGAGCGTCGTGAGCAAGGGTCGACTTGCCACTTCCCGATACTCCGGTGAGACAGGAAAAGAGACCGAGGGGGAGAGAGAAATCAACGTCGCGAAGGTTATTCTTGTTGATGCCTGTTAGATTGAGAAAATCTTGAGGAGTTCGTCTCTGCTTGGGTAGAGGGATGGCTTTTTCGCCCAAGAGATAGGGGAGCGTAATCGATTTTTTCTGTGCTGTGGTCAGACGCTTTCCTTTAGGGACTTGGCCTTGGTAGACCAGTTCTCCTCCATGTTGTCCCGAGTGGGGGCCGATGTCCAAGAGGTTGTCCGCTGCGTGCATCACAGCCTCGTCGTGTTCGACTACGAGTAAAGTGTTGCCCTTGTTGCGAAGGTCATGCATCACTCGGATAAGGGCGTCGATGTCTCGGGGATGGAGTCCGACGGTCGGTTCATCTAGCACGAAAAGCGTCTGTGAGAGGCTAGTGCCGAGACAGGTGGTGAGGTTGACGCGTGCAATTTCCCCACCACTCAGTGTGCGGGCAGGTCGGTCAAGGGTGAGGTAGCTGAGCCCGACTTCTTGTAAGTAGGTCAAGCGACTTGTTATCTCGTCTAGGATGAGAGCTAGTGTCCGATCGCCCTTGGGTGCCGCGAGTTGATCCATGAACTGGGATAACTCGTCGATGGGGAGGCGCCAGAGGTCGGGGAGAGTTTTTTGATGGATTTTGAAGGCAAGAGCCTCTGGCCGGAGACGGCGTCCTCGGCAAGCAACGCACTCGGTGTAGTTGCGGTAGCGCGCAAGGAAGATACGGACGTGCATCTTGTAGGACTTTGTCTCCATCCAATCGAAGAATCCTCTCACACCATACCACTTGCCTTCAGCCCATAGACTATCGGGATTGGTGGTGCCGCCGCCTTCGCCATAGAGAATCCAGTCCTGTTGATCAGGGGTGAGGTCGCGGTAGGGTTCGTGTAGGTCGATGCCAACTTCCGGGGCAAGGTTTTCGAGGTCACGTTGACATTCCTCCCCGCGCTCTCCTTGGAAGGGCTTCACGCATCCCTCTGCTATCGAAAGAGCGGGATTGGGAACGGCCTTCTGAAGGTCAATGCCAATCACGCGCCCAAAACCTCGGCACTCTGGGCAGGCTCCGAGTGGATTATTGAAGGTGAAGAGAGCGGAGGTGGGTTTCTGGAGCGGCGCCCAACTGGTAGAGAAGTGGTGATGACTATCAGATCCTAACAGGTGGACAGAAGTTTCCCCTTTGCCGAGACGGAGGGCCGCTTCAAAGGCCTCAAAGAGCCGTGAACGGTTGCGGGTGGTAGCCTTGACTCGATCCTGAATCACACGGATCGATCTCTGTCTTAGAAATTTTTTGCTACTAAGGTCATCGTCAGTTCGCTGCACCGTCCCGTCTGGGAGGAGAATGCGGAGATACCCTTGTGCTTGCAGAAAAGGGAAGAGCTCTTCGTTGGGAGTCTGCTCCGGAATGGGCACCGGAAAGGTGATCAGAACAGCTTCGTTATTGAACTGCTTTATCGTCCAATCCGTGGCGCTGTTAGGAGAGTCTGGTGCAATTTCCTTACCAGTTTTGGGATGGTAACCAATTGCGAGTCGCGGGAAGAGGAGCTTCAAGTAGTCGTTAATCTCGGTAAGAGTACCGACTGTTGAACGGGTGGTTCGGATCTGATTTTTCTGCTCAATGGCGATCGCAGGGGGGATGTGATCGATGCGATCTACTGCAGGCTTATCCATGCGATCAAAGAACTGCCGGACGTAGGGAGAAAAGGTCTCTACATAACGTCTTTGCCCCTCGGCGTAGAGAGTGTGGAAGGCAAAGGAAGACTTCCCTGAGCCTGAGGGTCCAGTCACTACAGTGAGCTTGTCGAGCGGAAGATCGACATCGAAGCCCTTAAGGTTATGCTGGCGAGCGCCACGGACTTGGATCGAGTCCATCCGCTCTTTGCTTACCGCAGTCTTTTTTGCAGTTTTGGTAGTTCTCTTGCGAACGCTCTTTTTTGCTGGCACGGCGGTAGCCTAGCCGTGTCCTGCTTCTTGGCTAATGATTTGTTCCTCTGGAGCCAGGAGATTATTTGGCGTGAGCAAGACTTTCGACACGTGAGTAGTTACAGTTTCGCCCTAGAGAATTTGTTCCTTTAAGCCTGTTATAATGGTCATCGGTAAATTCCAATGTATCGGTTCTTTGCTTCCAAGTGATCGTGATTGTTTGTTCAGCAATTTCCCAAGTTCCTTGTCTATTCTTATTTTTAGCAACGCCGTTTTCGAGAAGAGAAAAAGAGTACTTCTTCGTTCGGTTTTCCCAGTCGCCGAGGAGCTTGCTCGCGAGAGACTTTTGGGTAATTTTTGGTTTCTCCACTTGAAGGTAATCTTTGAGAACAATCGCGAGAAAGTAAGTGGAGCTCGACTCGGCAGCGAGGGCTTCTTTTTCTAAGTAGTCCGCATCGGAGAGGTGCCCTTCTTGCTCCATTCTCTCTGCCTCTTGTCGGATTGTGTGTGTATATTTGGTGAGGTGAGGTTGCAGCGCCTTGTCGAATTCTTGATTAAGCCGTTCTTGGGATTCAAGGGCTTTAGTAACGATAGCTCGCATTTCCTTTTGGTTGTTACTCAGATTTCTCAGCGCAGGAGGGAGAGATTCTTTGAGCTTTTCAGGAAGGTTCCCTAGATTGGTGAAACGAGTGGAGAGCTGGGCGAGACCTTGCTCTCTTTTCTGAATGACTGTTGAGGAGAGACCGTCTTGTTGCGCGAGAACTTTTTGTGCGGTTTGTTTGAGTTGCTCAATATTATCCTGCAAAGCTTGGTTATGTTGAGTATGCCGAGAGATGAGATCGCCTGAATTTTCGGTAATTAAGCTTCGCTTCTCTGCGAGGATATTCTGGTAACGGGTAGCAGAAGGTGCTTTTGGAGCGAGCTCGTCCTTTTTAGCCATCTCTTCCTTTGTTGCGAAAACCAACCCTGCGTCGTCAGGAGAGCTTTCACTCAATTGTTTTTGAGCAATGAGAGCTTGTTCAGTCTTCGCATTGGCCGATTTCATTTTCGTAAGGAGAAAAGTGAGGCTGCCGACTACGGCTACGAGCGTGATGGCGACGGTTGCAAAGAGTCCTCCATTTCCCCTTTTCGCAGGAGTAGGTCGGGTCTTGGTCAGAGAGGGCCTAGTTGCTGACGATTGCGATGGGGAAGAGAGAATGGGGCCAGTGGCGAGTTTAGTTACTAAGGGTTGTTGGCGAATGGTTGCTAGAGCTTCCGCAAATTCTTGTGCCGTTTGGTATCTCGCGTCACCCTCTAGTTGGAGCGCTTTGGCCATCAACGCGTCGAACCTTTGATCGCAAGAAGAGAGACTAGATGGATGCTGGTAGGGAGACTCTGGCATCTTACCAGTCAGCAATTCATAGAGAACTACTGCTGCAGCGTAGACGTCTGAGCGGGCGTCGGGCTGTCCTTGATAGACCTCGGGGGCGGCATAGCCTGGAGTCCCGTAGAGCAAGCTATCATTACTTCCTTCGGATGAACTTATCGCGAGACCAAAGTCCCCCAGCTTAGGTTCCGCATTGTCTGAATCGAGCAGAATGTTCTCTGGTTTGACATCGCGATGGAGGATGTTGTGGGTGTGGGCATGATGGAGCCCGTTGAGGGTCTTTTGCACAATGCGAGCCGCTTCCATTGCATCGATCTGCTTCCCATTTGCGGAGTGATGAAGGGACTTGCCAGGCACATATTCCATAATGATGAAGGGCATGCCATCGACTTCTCCGTAATCGATGACTCCAACTAGATTGGGGTGATTCAGCTTCGCCATCGCTTTAGCTTCGGCGGCAAAGGAGTCCCGGAACTCAGCATCTCGGCCCAATTCACGGGGGAGAATCTTGAGTGCAACCTGTCGTTCTAGAGAAATCTGAGTGGCGAGATAAACAGAGCCCATACCACCTTGAGCGATGAAGCTATTGAGTGCAAAGTTGGGGAAAAGAGGGGCGAGTTCTTCCAAAGTAGGGGCGGTAATGGGCTCAGTGCTCATGGTAGGGATAGGGGTAATGAAGTGGGGTTCAATTCCTTGTGCGGAAATATGTCAGTGCCGGGTAGGCATTATTTCGAAACGAAGAATAAATTAATTTTCTTTGAACAACAAGCTTCTTTGTCAGTCTACGTCATTAAGTATTCTGCTTTCCTTAAATGAAAAATTCATCCCCATTTGTTCCTCTTATTTTGGCAACTGCGTTCTTCCTAAGCAGTTGTCGAGTCAGTGACCAATGGGCCCCCCGTACTTTCTCGCAAATTTCCACCGTGAACCACGCCACACCGCGGCCGACTGCCTCTATTCCAGTCGCCCATCCAGTTCCAGCGCCCCAGTGGGCGTCGGCTGCGGTAGCGAGGCCTCCTGCCCCTTTCCAAGTTCCAGTACCCCATCCCCGGCCTGTGCCCCAGGCGACCGCGCTTCGCCAGTCGCGTCCGTCCTGGGGGCAGCCGGTCCAGTCTCTCAGTGGTAGTCGTTCTTCGCCTCAACATCACGTTACCCCTGCTCCAACTCCTCCACCTGTTAGGGTAGCTGCTACCCCGCGTGCTGTTTCGCCAGTGAAACAAGTTTTCGTCACTTCGACAGCGACGCCACCTTCCCCCATCCGCCCATCAACTCGGGGGAAGGTGCGTCTTGTCAACGGCCTCGCGGTGGCTCCGCCAGATGCTCCACTAGCTGTTCGTCGTGCAGTGGCCGCCGGTAATCGTCTCCAGAAGCTCCCTTATAAATGGGGCGGAGGACACGCCAAGCTCAACGACACCGGTTACGACTGCTCGGGTGCCGTCAGCTACGTCCTTCGAGAAGCTGGCTTACTAAAGGATCAACTCATCTCAAGCGGTTTTCTAACCTACGGAGAGCCCGGAGAAGGAGATTGGATTACAGTTTGGAGTAAGAACGGCCACACTTTCATCTTCGTCGGTGGCCTTCGGCTCGATACCGGTGGCTCGTCGCGCCGAACGGGACCCCGTTGGAAACCCGAGAAGCGTAGTTTCAAAGGCTTCCAGCCTCGCCATCCGAGAGGATTCTAACCATCTCTTCTCTTTCACCTGCGGATTCTCAGACCTGCACATTCTAGAAGAGACAAGATAGAGAATAGTCTGAGCAAGATGTCTTCAGCCTTACCTTTGCTGGGTTTTGTCATTGCCCGCCCTAAGTAAATTCATCATCTCTGGGTATTCTGGGTTAAAGTTGTAAAGAAAAATACCTTCTCGCGGGTTTGAGACAGCCGTTCCACCCATGCGGTAAAGAATAAAGTCAGAAACTTTATATTCGGAACAATTTAGTGCACCCAGATGCAACTGTTCTGTAATCGCTCTTTGAGTCGTAGAGCCAGGAGCATAAAGAGTCTCTAACTCCCAATCTGTAACCCATAAAGCCTGCTCCAAGTTCATGAGTTTTTCAGATCGCCTATGGCTGATAAAGCCATAACCCATCGTTAAGATCAGGATCCCTAGTCCCAGAAAAAATAATGATTTATTCACTAGATGAGGATGCGGAACATTTAAGCTAACACTCACAGGACAAATCTTACGGCAACGAGTTTTGTTGTGGCTTCCAGATTTTTATTGGGAATGCTTTGAATCCTGAAACTAAAAGCAGAACCGCTCCTAATAAAGACAAACATACCAACACCATGCTTGTGAGGTTTCTACTGTGCTTATAAACTTCGATTTTTTCCTCCAAATATACTTGCCGTCTTGCATACGATTCCAAGGTCACTTTATGTTCCGTCAAAGCCTCAGAATTCCAAATCTGTTCTCGTGATGATTCAGGGAACTCTGAAGTTAACCTCGATCTCAGTAAGTCGGCACTTCTGACAAGATTCTCTTCCGGAAGGACTTGGAGATTGAATGCTGCTCTGTCTCTCTCGCGCAATTTTCGTTCGGATGGTTGAATAGAGAGCGCGAACAATAGATTTAGAAAAATGGGCAGCGCTGACCAAGTGCGGATTTTTGTCCAAAATATTTGATTCATTTTACGATGAGATCTTATCGCTGCTTAGCTCCGAGAGGGACAACGTTTCTGGTTGCTTAAGGGTTATTCGATTGATGACGCGACTGGTTACAACCCTTGGCCGTGTTAACAAATTGAAATTTGTCCAGAGTCCATTGAAGAAAAGTAATTGGTATAAAATCAAAATCCCTATAGGAGGATTTTACCTTGGAATCGGTATTGTAAACAGCAGAAAAAGCACTGTTGTTTCCTTATTTAATCACTATGCAAAGAGATGTTTTTTCATTGGATTCTCATTTCTGCGGAGTAAGACCGATTACTAAGTCCCAGCGAGCCACTAGCTCCTGGGTCGGACTTTTTGGAAGAGGATTGAACTGAACCGTAACGTGTTTGCGTTCCTTGGCTTCTAACTGCTGATAAAGAAAATCGTTCCGATTTGCCTTCTCGTCCGCGACATAGCACTGTGAAGTGAAGAGACGACGCCCTTTTTGACTCACCGCAATATGAATATGCGGAGCACGGCCAGGATAACTCACCGGTTTAACTGTCCGGAAGTAGTAGGCGCCTTTCGAATCAGTTAAAAACTTTCCATATCCTTGAAAGTTCTGATCTTGCCCTTCCTTGGGTGCGGCGCTATGTAGGTAGACCCCCTTGCCATCAACTTGCCAGATTTCGACCAAAGCATTCTTTATTGCTTGGCCATGTAAGTCACGCACCGTACCCCGGAGATAAGTCACCTGCCCCACGGCTGGAGTAAGCTGATCCCCCACGATTACCAAATCGTTGTCAGTATCCAGCGGCAGTTTATCGGGAAAGAAAGGTCCTTCCGCCTGGCTAGGAGTGGCTTGCAGTGCTTCCGCAAAAACTCCGGGAGTCAGGAAAGCGCTTGCTCCTAATCCGATGCCTGTTAGAAAACGCCTTCGATCCCATACTTCGATAAGCGGACACCTCATAATAAGAAAATAGGGGGATTTCTGTTTTCTGTCTAATCGTAAAAAACAATATAACTATTGTTATGAAAATTTGATCGAGAAGATCTGGTGTTCCTTGGTCCTTACCGCCCATTTTTAAAGGAATCGCGATGATATTCGGTTTGTCGTGGCGATGGCGAGAGTCGCTTTGAGGGATCGGATATTGCCGCTAGTTGGAGATCGTTGACGAAGAGAGAGAACTCTTGCGCGGCCTTTCGAGATTCCTTCTGACGCAGAAGAAAGCTGGGATGAACGGTGGCGATAACGCGCGGGGCAAGGTGAGCAAGCTCTGTTACTTGGAGACCACGTTCTCTTAAGATTTGGAAATTAGGATCAATGAGGGCCTGTGCCGCAGTAGTCCCTAGGGTGATTATGATTTCGGGACGCACTTTGAGTATCTCGGCTAGGACCCACGGCTTGCAGTGATGAATTTCTGCGGCATGGGCACGTTGGTGGAGACGGCTGCGTTCTTGCGTTTTGAACTTAAAGTGCTTCACCACATTTGTGAGGTAGATTTCTTCTCTCACGAGACCTGCCTGAGCGAGAGCGCGGTCGAGGAGTTGACCGGCAGGCCCGACGAAGGGTCGTCCAGCGATGTCCTCTTGGTCACCGGGTTGCTCGCCAATGATCATAAGGCGTGCATGAGGAGGACCTTCACCAAAAACTGTTTGAGTCGCTTCTTCATAGAGGGGGCAATGTCGGCAGGCGACTGCAGCTTCATCAATCTGACGGAACGAAAGCTCTTCGATGCGAGCGAGCGCTTCTTGAGGAGAAAGCCCGGCTTGATCGGTGTCTGGATGCTGAGCTCCGAGAGGAACTTTCGCAGAGACGTGTTCGCGTTCGCGGTTAGGACCCTGCTCAATCATCTGTTCTGTTTGTAGAGAAGAGCGTGCGGTTAGCTCTGCGATGAGAGGAGCTTCGGGGAGGTTCTTCCAATACTTCTTGGGCATTTCAGATTGCATCGCCTTGAGCTTGAGTCGGGCTGGATTGAAGATACTGGCGTAGTAGGTCCGCCAGTAGTCCTCCAGTTCGTCGTCTTTGGGAGCTTGCGAAGAATCCACTCCTTCGGTGAAAGTGATTTCATCTCCATCCCAATGAGCGCATCGCTCAGGGGTGAGAATGGACCAGTCGAAGGAGGCAAAACGCTTTGCGAAGAAAGGGGCGGTGAGTTCTACAATGGAGTGTGTGGGCTCAAACCAAGCTACGAATTGCTCGCGCCCAGAGTGAGAATCTTCACCCGCTTTGCGAAAACGGACAAAGGCTTTCATCTTGTGCCGATCGCGAGTGACTTCTTTTGCTAACGATTGGAGACGTCGCACCAGTGGCTCGGTGGAGATACTAAGGAGAGATTTTTCCCCGTTGTTGAGACGGTAGATGGCTTCGTAGAGAAGTCGCCATCGCTCATTCTCGCGGTTGCAGGCGACCAATTCCGCGAGCCCAAGAAAGGACTTCGGCATACGGATCGAAGTTGCGTTTTTTACTTTATGCGGAGTCGGATAGTCTTCTGTTAGAAGCTGTTCTTCGCTAAACAAAGAACGGGTCTGGGTGCCGTCATCAAAGAAGATATACTCGGGAGCAACGCCTTGTTGCAAAAGTCCACGCGACTCCTTGCGCCAGGAAGCAAGGGTCGGTCGGATCGTGATGGACTTCATTGTTTGAGAAGCTCAGAATTCTCCGGTAGCCGCGCTGAGGGCGATTCTTTGATTTGTTTGTGGAGCGACCTTTTTGCTGAAATTTAGTTCCAGTTGATCGGGAGGAGGGAGGAAGAATTGACGAAGCCGATCGCCTTCTAACAGACTGGGCGCAGGGTGATAGTCGAGAGTGGTTAGGAAAGGGCGGCTTTTTTTGAGAGAGATGCCTAAGGTCTGCAAATCGTGGAGACGCAGGGGGTGGTGACGACGACTGGAGAGGATACGGCTTACCGAACGGACTCCGATACCAGGAATGCGTAGGAGATCATCTTTGGGTGCTCGGTTAACGTCTACTGGGAAGAGAGACCGATTACGCAGAGCCCACGAGAGCTTGGGATCGAGGTCCAAGTCGAGGTGCGGGTTGTCTTCATTAGCAATCTCTCCCACGCTGTAGCCGTAGAAGCGAAGGAGCCAATCGGCTTGATAGAGACGATGTTCACGAATGAGGGGAGGGGACTTGGCAGGGAGAATGGGCGAAGAATCTGGGATCGGACTGTAGGCGGAGTAGTAGACTCGGCGTAAACGGTAACTACTATAAAGGTCGTTGCTGCGATGCAGAATTTCGTGATCATTTGCCTCGTCGGCTCCGATGATCATTTGAGTGGACTGACCAGCGGGGGAGAAGGCTTTTGGTTTGTTAGCTGCAGAGATGAGCTTGTCTTTGCGCGCTTCTTTATTCTCTTCAATTCGAAGCCGAATGCCACCCATGGCTTGCCGTGTACGACGTAGATTTTTCTCGGGAGCGAGGGTTTCGAGGCCCTTTTGGGTGGGGAGTTCGATGTTGATGCTAATGCGATCGGCATAGCGACCTGCTTGCTCGATGAGTTCTTGTGAGGCCTCGGGGATGGTTTTGAGATGAATGTAACCACGGAAGTGGTGATCCTCTCGCAAGGCGCGGGCAATCTCGACAACTTGCTCCATCGTGTAGTCCGGATTGCGGATGATACCAGAGCTGAGGAAGAGCCCCTCGATGTAGTTCCGTTTGTAAAAATCGAGGGTCAGTTGAACGACCTCCTGCGCGGTGAAACGTGCGCGAGGGGTATCGCTCGAACGTCTGTTGATACAGTAGTGACAATCGTAGATGCAGGCATTGGTGAGGAGAATCTTGAGCAGTGAGATACAACGCCCATCGGGGGCATAGCTGTGGCAGATCCCTGCGCCACCAGAAGAGCCGAGGGCAGAGGAGTTCTTCCCTGAGGAGTCGCGTTTATCAGTGCCACTGCTTGCACAAGAGGCATCATATTTAGCAGCATCGGCAAGGATGGAGAGTTTTCTTTGAAAGGTCACAGTGGAAGTATTGCTTTTATGAACAATGTTCTTTTGAGGTGGGGAAGGCAAGTGTTTTCAGTCCCAAGATTATTAAAAGAAGCTGAAAAATCTAAATCTCTAATAAATGTTCATCTGCAGCCTACGGGAGTGAGCCTCATTCTCATCCTTCCATCTCTCGCGTCATTAAAGTTTGTGGTGAGGAGGAGTTTTCCTCTGGGTTGCAGGTTCAGGGCTTCCTCGTTAGCTTGTTGGGATGCGAAATTTGATGACGTGGATTGTGACCTCCTTCTTATTAGGGGGATGTGGCTTTTTTAAGAAAGAAGAGCAGCCGGAGTCCGAAAAACAGGCAATCCAAGTCGTTGGAGAAGTGACGAGTGTTCATGCCGAACAAGGCTTTCTCCTTTTTAGACGTTATGGTCCCGGGCAATTGTTGACCGGCGGGGTCCTTAGCACTCGCAGTTTAGATGGCCGCCGGGCTGCTCATTTAGAGCTAAGTCCAGAGAAATTAGGGCGCTTCTACGCAGCGGATTTTGCAAAAGAAGAGAATCTTCCACGGAAGGGTGACGTAGTCGTTCTCTCAAAGATACCAAATCGTGCCCTAAATGAAGCGTTTGAACAAGCAGGTGAAGATTTGTGAGCCATAAGTTCAAAAAAATTTGGTCTTCCTCAGAGCCGGAAATCCTTGATTTTACGGCATCTCAGAGGTGTCGACAATGAGTGAGAGCATTATTTTTTATAAAAATTTAAGATTTCACTTCACTTTCTTTGAATTTTCGGGCAGTTTTCTCTCACTCAGCTGCTGAGTAACCATGTTGTTCCAAAAACATAACCAATCCAGTAATGAAAACCACTACTACCAGCCGCGAAGGTGCGGTCCAGGCGGAAGCAGACCGCTTGGCCGATTTCGTGTTGTTTACACAACGCTCATGTATCCTCAATCTCTCGAATGAGTTGAACCGGGGTCACATTTCGTTCCCACAGTTCTTCCTTCTCACCTACCTCTCTAGCGAGGAATTCCTGACCATGTCAGATATCGCTAAGAAGATGGGCCACTCTACCGCTGCCGCTACTGGCTTGGTAGACCGCCTTGAGAAGATTGGCTACGTCGAGCGTGTCCACGCTGCCGAGGACCGTCGTAAGATTATGGTCCGCATCACCCAAAAGGGAACCGAGCTTGTCGCTCACATGCGGAAGGAAATCGCGACTGACCTTGCATCTATCATGGATGAGGCCGATGAAGACGAGGCCGAGACCATCGACTACGCTCGTCGTGCGATGAACAAAAGCTAAACGCTTTTTTCCCTCACGCAGTGGGAGTCCCCCGCTTTTACTCCCTGTTGCTTACCTTTTTTGGAGACAATCTGGTTGACTGGGGAAAATAATCTCAGGATTTCCCCTAGTCCTAGCAAATTTACTTAAGTTCCATTATGCTTCGTGCATAATGGAACTTTTTTCTTTTTTAGATCCCCTTCGCCGAGCGGGTTTTACGGCCGACTTTGTCCCGCGTATTACAGAAGTCTCTGGTAGTTACGACAAGGATGAGGCTCTTGCAGAGCTGGAACCTTACCATCGCCAAGCGATTGCTAAACTTGATCGCGATTGGAGCCAGCTGTGGCGTGCAGAACAAGTGCATGGTATCGAGCTGGCGACAATTACCGATCAATCACAGGGTGGTTCGCAAGTTATTGCTGGCGTCGATGGCTTGATGTGCGCTCAACCAGGAATCGTTCTGGGGATCTATGTTGCCGACTGTGGTCTGATCTGGCTTGCAGATAGGGAGACAGGTTCAATTGCATTGTTACATTCGGGGCGAAAAGGAACAGAAGGAGGAATTCTTCCCAAGGCCGTGGCGCAGATGGGTAAGGAGTTTGGGACCCGGCCACGAGATCTTCTTGCCGTCCTTGGTCCCTGTATTCGGCCTCCACACTACGAGGTTGATATTGCTCGCCAACTTGCCGAGCAAGCATGCGACTGCGGGGTGGGAGAATTTCAGGATAGCGGGATTTGCACCGGAGTGGACTTGGCAACTCATTACAGCTACCGACTGGAAAAAGGTCGTACGGGACGAATGTTAGGACTTTTTGAATCCTTTCCCCACCAAACTCCGTAAATCAAGGAGAACACTTATCGCATGATCTTACTGAAGTGAATGATACTGGATTTCTTAAGAACGCTTTCGGCAACCTGCTTTCGAGAAAAATGTGCTCAAATTTTCTCAACCCAAAAAGAGTTGAGGCAATTGAGGAGTGTTTTCTTGTAATGGGGTTATCGGAGGCACCCTCAATAAGAGGCAAGCAAGTAGCCGTTTGTTTAGAACTGAGCCAGATTTCGGCGACTTTATCTGACAAGTTTCCCAAGTTCTCTCATTAGAAAGTGAGTGTAATAAGTTCTTAAGATTCAACCGAAAGGGAAAAGTAATTTCTTTGTGATTACATTTTAAATCAGATGTGATTTGTTTTTTTGGAAATCTTGTGTAGAATTTAAGAGTCGAAGATAAACTTCGATAAAATGACATAGAGTTAGTGAGTCGCGAAGAAACTTTTTTGTGTGAGTTTGTTCGTCACGACTTCTTCTGATTTCCCCTGACGGGGAGGCATCGAAAGAGAACAGAGGGCGGGCCGGGTGGCTCGCCCTCGACTTTGTTAAAGCATTTTTCGAGTCCTTTTCGTCGAAAACGAGGCCCCTTTTAAAGAAAAACAAAATTTTCCCCAAGAAAGCTCCCCAAACGGCCGTTTCTAGAGTAGATTACGGCTACAATCTTAACTAGACTAACGAATGAACCTACCTGCAAGAGACGAATTTGTGGCCAACGCCTTGGCTGAATACGAGGCACCACTGATCGGCTACGCAAGCGGTATCGTGCGCGACCACGAGCGCGCTCGCGACATCGTGCAAGACACTTTCGTCAGACTCTATCAGCAAGATATTGAGAAAGTTAGCAAAGGGCTGAAGACTTGGCTTTACACTGTTTGTCGGAATCGAGCCCTCGACGTCCTTCGCAAAGAGGGTCGAGCAGTTGTTACTGATGAGGAAGGTTTTGCAAAATGGGAAGCCGAAGGGCTTTCTCCTCGTGCGATGACCGATCTCGAAGAACGAGTGCAACAGGTTGGGCAATGCTTAGAACGGCTTTCTGATAACCAGCGAGAAGTGATCCGTCTCAAATTTCAACAGGGATTAAGTTACAAAGAAATCAGTGAAGTCACTGGTTTAACAACAGGCAATGTGGGGTTCCTGATTCATACCGGTTTGAAAAGAATGCGTTCTCTTCTACCTGAGGATTTATTGGAAAGTATTTAAAATGAGGGAGTTGCAACCTGATGACCCACGTTACACGGCTTACGCACTCGGTGAACTCACTCCTAAAGACCAGGAGCTAATCACAGACCGCGTTCAGGGTGATGCGGAGTTGATTGAAGAAAGCGTCAAGACCCAAGCTCTTGGGCGTCTTCTCGCAGAGACGTACGAGACGCAAAATCTCCCTCTTCATCCCGTTCAACGCACGGTGGCCAAACGAGTCGATCAAAAGGCCCAGATTCGCGCTTTGCGGAATGCCCGCCGCCGGAAGGAATGGTTCTGGACGGTATCAGTGATCACCACCGCTGCTGCTGCCGTCATCTTCGCGCTTTTTGTTCTCTCGCAGACTAAAGTGAGTAGCGGTCCCACTTCACTCGCAGACGCTTCACCAGAGCAGCTTCAGCTAGAAGTTGTCCTAGGCCCTGCTGCTTTGGTCAATTGGGGAGGTGCTTTTGATGGTGGTGGTTCCTCCGAAACTCCTTCTGATAGAGCCAGTGCTGGTGATCGGGATAAGAGCGAAGTAGCTCGGAAAGAATTTACAGAACGGATTTTGAATGATCCTCAGCGCTTCTTTGCTTCAGCGGAACTTACTGCAAGGCAGCATCATTTGCCCGCTGCAGAGTCCTTTATTCCTCTCCAAGAGAATGATTATCTTTCGAGTAGTGAGAATGCGCGCACGACTGTGCCTGTGATGGCTGGGCGAACCAGTTTTGCCTGGGTAGAACGTTTTTTACGTGAACGAGGCCAACTGCCTCCACGAGATGCTGTTCGTCTTGAGGAACTCGTGAATTACCCCGATTATCAAGAGCATGCCCAGGCCAAGGTCGGAGGGGTAGCCCTTACCAGCGAACTCGTTCCATGTCCTTGGAATCCGGATTGCCTTTTGCTCGGACTCCTCCTCCAGCGTGATCCGGGCACTGCTGACAGAGAAGAAGTAGCTGTTCAACTCAGCGTTGATCAAGAGCGAGTTGCTGAGTATCGCCTCCTTGGCTTCGCTCAACCTGATGGTGAGATATTCGACGGGGCCGACGCTTCGCATCCACTCGCAGCTGGGAATTCGACATACGTATTTTATGAGATTCGCCCCAATGACTTTTCCTTTGATGAAACTTCACTCGGAAAGGTTGCCCTCCGTGTGAGTGGACAGTTTGGGATTTCTACCTCTCGTCAGTTAGATGTCCCTGCGATTCCGAGCCGTTGGCTGGATAGCTCAAATTCGTTCCGAACTGCCGCTACGGTGGCAGCTTACGCACTATGTCTACGAGATTCTCCGTATAAGGGGAGCTTGAATTTTGAATGGGTTGAGTCCCTTGCCCGTCGGACTCTCTTGGAACA
The DNA here is from genome assembly GCA_937949965.1 of uncultured Roseibacillus sp. Classification (GTDB taxonomy): domain Bacteria; phylum Verrucomicrobiota; class Verrucomicrobiia; order Verrucomicrobiales; family Akkermansiaceae; genus Roseibacillus. Next base: position 15,272 of record CALFBF010000099.1, on the reverse strand, counting down.
CCCTGAAGCGGACTCCGCGACAAAGGAAGTCTTGGAGTTAATTATTGAAACGCGCATGTTAGCTGGTCTTTGAACTCGCGGTGTAGGCAGCTCCGGCTTCCTAGTGTGGGTTCTTCTCAACACGAGCAGCATCGGCCTCCGCTTTGGCCGCTTTCCTAGCTTGCGAGACGAAGTGATTACACGCTTCTCGGCAATAGAGAGGGATCGTTTTTTGGGGATCTACCCCAGAGAGATGGCCAGGCCATGTGTTTGCTGGGGAATCCACAAGAGGAGTGTTCTCGTCAAGAGCCCAAAGGATTTTTTTCACGCAGCAGTTGCTGGGTCCACACACTTTTTGAATGAGCTTTTGTGCTCCTTCGTCCGAGATGGTGTGCGCGTAGCGGTACATCCCTGTTTGACGTTGGAGCTTGGGGCGTAGATTCTGGATCTGCAGCCGTCCTTCTTGCTCGGCGATCCAGAGAGCGAAAGAAGCGGGATAAAAGAGGTCGAGTGCTTGTCGCAGGTCCTCGGCATTTTCTAATAGAAAGAGCCAGCCTCGCTTGAGTGAAAGCTCACCCTTCGTAAAACGGAAATGCCCGTCTGCCGCGAGCGTGGCAATTTTGTGAGCCTCAAAGGGATCACGTGAGACTTTCAGGGTCTCTTGCTGAGCAATATCTTGGTATTGGCAAAGTGCGTAAGGAGCTTGCTCGTGGTCTGTTAGAATGGCGATTTCGCCGATGTGATTGACCCCCCCGGCAACGATATCTGCTAATCGTTGAGCCAGTGAAGGACCCTTCGTTGGTGGGACAGGATCGGTAACCGCATGTTGCTCGCGGAAGGAGTGCACTTGATCGATAATGACTTCTCCCACCGCAGGCTCGATTCCGATGGCACTGGTGTAATAGAGTGTTTTTCCTCGGATTTGATAGGGGTTCTGGCGGAAAATATCTTTCTGCGAAGCCGGAAGCCCCTCATTCTCCTCAAAGCCAAGGAGCACTGGAATATCCTGATAGGAGTGTAGACCGTCCGCGATGAAGAAAGGAACCACCACTGCGTAAGGAGTTTCGCAGTGCTTGTCCCAATCTTCAATGAACATCTCTTGCTCCATGAAGGTGGCATGCACGGCAGCGAACTCAGGGAAACGCTTGGCAAGGAGATTGGCTTGGTCGATGACGGCCCGAGTGGTGTTGTCATTGAGGGCGGTTCCGTGTCCCACAACGAAGAGAGTGGTTTCTTCTCGAGGCACCTCAGGAGCTTCCTGTTCTACCCGTTGGGAGAGAATCGTGGTCATAGTCGGATGGACTCCCACTGGGGGACAGTAGTGGATGGTCTTACCGTGGACCTGAGTCGTAGCACCTGTTAACTCCAGTTCACGAGGAATGACTTCCTGTGTGAAGTAGCCCTCAGAAATGAAGTCGGGTACCACGTAAATCTCTTGAGCGTCGATTTGGTAAAGGACTTCGCGTAAGGAAGGTTCTTCCTTCCAAAAAGCGAGGTGCACCTCTGCAAAGATCCCTTGAGCCCGGACCGCGGCAGCATGGTCAAAATAAGGTTTAGAGGAATCGGGATTTTCGGTTGAACCGTGACCAACGACGAGAAGGGCAGTGTGGGAAAGGGCGCTCATAATGTGCGGGTGGAAAGAGTGCCATGAGTTTAGAGTCTGTCTAGTGGGTAAGTTTCTTTGAAAGGATTAGAAGCTTCTCTCAATTATAAATTGACTCCGCAGTGGAATTCATGTCGCCGATTCTGCCCTGTTTCAAATCCTAACATTGCTATTTTATTGCTAGAATAAGATCTCGTTTTTCGTAAGATCGCCTAGGAAAATCAGAAAATGAGAGAAACAAAGAGAGTAAAAATTAGCAAAGTAGAAAGGGCTGTTGCGAAAACATGTGCCCTGATTTTTTTAACTGCATCCCTTGGCGCGAAGGCGGAAAAACCAAACGTATTAATTGTTCATACCGATGAACAGAGTTTCCGAACAGTTGGAGCACACCGTGCCCTTATTTCAAAAGACCAGGCGGAAGTTTGGGGTCCTGGTGCTGTTGTAGAAACCCCTTTTATCGACTCGATTGCAAAGAATGGAGCAGTCTGCGCTAATTACTACGCTGCTTGTCCGAGCTGCACTCCTTCGAGAGCGACTTTGTTGACCGGCCTATATCCCCATGCCACTGGGGCGCCCAAGAATGGGAAAAAATTAAGTGAAGATGTGAAAACCTTCGCACATATTTTTCGAGAAAACGGGTACTCGACTTCTTACGTTGGGAAGTGGCATTTAGGTCGCCACGTGAAGTATGAGTTTGATGTCAAATATAACGCCGGGTTCGATGACAACCGTTATATGATGACTGGGGGGCACGCTCCTTATTTTAAGACTACGGAGGACGGGTTGGTGAGTGTTGGCAAATCGCAGGCAGCCAAAGTGCCTAAGGATGAACTCATCCACTTGACTGATTATTTCACTAACAAAACTTTGGAGATTCTTGAGAGGGATAAAGATAAGCCGTTCTGCATTATGCTTTCGATCCCTGACCCGCACACGCCTGACTATGCGACACCTCCTTACCATACGATGTATGATGAGATGCAATTTACTGCCCCAAAGACAATGGACCCTGACTTTGCCACCAAACGGCCTATCTGGGGTGGCGGTAATAAAGAAGGGGATACCAATAATGTTTCAGAATTTAACGCAGACGCTTTACGTCAGTACTTTGGAATGGTGAAGCACATTGATGATAGTATGGGACGGCTTCTGAAGTTTATCGAAGATAATGGCCTTTCTGATAATACAATCGTGATTTTCACATCTGATCATGGGGAAATGTTTCATGAACATAACCGCATGAATAAGGGAATCCCGTATGAAGGTTCCGCAAAAGTTCCTTTCGTAATTCAGTATCCATCAAAAATTCCGGCAGGAAAAATTATTCATACCGCCTATACGAATGCTGATTTCACCCCAACACTCCTTAGTTTGGCCGGAATCAAAACGGAAAATCCTTTTCATGGAGAAGATACCGCTCCCGACTTCGTGAGTGAGGAAAAAGAAGTCAAAAAAGAGCGTATCGTCTACTATCGGAAAAATGATTGGATCGCCGCAACAGATGGCCGTCATAAGCTTGTCCTTGATCGAAAGGAAAAGCCGTGGCTAATTTCACTAGAAGAAGATCCTGACGAATTAGTGAATTTCTTTGGAAAGCCTGGTTATGAAGAAGTGACGGAAAAACTTCAGAATGAGCTGATGGCTCAAGCGATGCGGACGAAAGAGCCCCTCTTAGATTCGTCTCGTTCTTATAAGACTAAGTAATTTTTCTTCCGAGTTCTGTTTTCAGATTTCAGTCTGAGAGCAGAGCTCAATTTTTTTGAATTCTTCAATCAGGTAATCCTTATTGAGCTCAGGACATTGTATGCTTCCTTGGTGGAGAAGTCCTTTACGTGTTCGTCTCTGTGCCGCACCGGCGAGCTTTTCGTGAGTTTTTGGATCAATGATGTCTCCGGGAACAGGGGATTGGAAGCAATCGATTCCTCGGCTTGTTTCCATGGAAAAGAGCTTCGCTTCTACTCGGCTTTTTAGGAGAGCCCGATGGATAATCTGATGGACTCGGCAGTAGCATTCACTTCGCGAAAGTTGAGCCAAGAGATGAGTTTTCGGGATTAATAAGGTATAGGTAAGATCGTGCCGATGATCAACGAGTCCTCCACCAGTGGGTCGTTTGACGAAGTTTAGTTCTGCTTCTGGGAAGTGGTTTTGTGCGTTCGCCTCTGTTTGAAAGTATCCATAGCTGATCCAGTTAGGAGTCCATTGGTAGATTCGGAGGACTAGTTCTTCTCCGAGACTTTCTAACAACTCCAAGTCCCGCTGCATGTTTTTAGGTCCATCAGCAGGAGGATCTTGAATGAGCTTCATGAACTTATTTAGGAAAGAATGGCGATTGCCCTAGCGAGGACTTCTTCTTTCTTTTCTCGTTTGGGGGCTGCTCCGCGTGCCATATCTGGTTTGCCACCACCCTTGCCTCCTGCGATCGGGGCGAGCTCTTTGATCAGATTGCCGGCTCCCTGTCCGGAGTCGTGAGCTTCTTTACCGCACAGGGCTCCGAGATGGAGTTTACTCCCATCGTCAACGATGAAGAAAGCTGCCTGGGTGAAGTGAAGCTTCTTCAGTCCATTCATGAGTTCTTGCAAAAGGTTAGCGGGCCCTTCCAGAGCTTGCGCGATATTGCCGGAGAGTTTTCCCTTTTCGGCTAGCTCGGCCAAGAAGGCGTCGGCGGCACGAGCGGCATTGGCAGTCTGCGCTTTTTTCAAGGATTTCTCTGCGTCAGCGGCAGCGGACTGCGTCGCAATCAAGGTCGCGCGTAGGAGAGGAAGAGATTGGTTCGGGGGAACCGCAACTTCGGCAACCGGAGCCTGCTCTAGGTTTGCTAGGGCCTGATTTGCGGTCGTCAATTTGTCCGCAGCTTGCGTAATGTCTTTCTTAAGTGCAGTTACTTGTTCGTCAATGTAAGTTTGTGCAGCCTCACCGACAGCAGCCTCAATACGACGAACTCCAGAGGCGATTGCTTCCTCCTTCTTGATAATGAATTGTCCGAGGTCGCTGGTGTTGCGCGAGTGGGTGCCACCACAGAGTTCCATCGAATAACCGTCGAGTTGCTCCGGCTGACCGCCGATCTGGACAACGCGGACCAAGTCGCCGTATTTGTCGCCAAAGAACTGCATGATGTCTTCTCGCCCCTTGATGTCAGCGTGAGGGACCTCTTTCCAAGAGACGGGTTGAGCCTCTTGAATGGCGGCATTGACCTCGTCCTCAATCTCCGCGAGTTGTTCGTCTGACAAGGCGCTGGAGGTAAAGTCGAAGCGAAGACGATCGGGTGTGACGAGAGAGCCTTGTTGAGTCGCTTCTGGAGACACAACTTCGTGAAGCGCCCAATGTAAAAGGTGAGTCGCAGTGTGGTGAGCTTCAATGGGCCGTCGCCGTTCAGCGAAGATGCGTAAAGTGACGGAGTCGCCGACCTTGAGTTGCGCTTGTGGAGGCACGAGGTGTCCACGTGCATTGCCAATCTGTTGCGTGCCAGAGACCAAGTATTCGGCATCGCTCTCTGCGTGTAGCAGTTCCCCTTCGTCCCCTTGTTGTCCGCCCATCTCGGCGTAGAAGGGGGTCTTGTCCGTGATCACGAGGAGCTTGTCCTCGGTAGGGTGGAGTTCGAGAACCGTGGCTTCGCATTCGTCCTTCTCGAAACCTACGAAGTTTGTAGTAGAATCGGATTTGACATCGAGTGCCGCAACTACGGTTGTTTGCTGATTCTCTTGTGAAAGTTTGCGCGCTTTTTCGAAGAGTGCTTCTACCGCGCTTTCGTCGAGATCGAGCCCCCGCTCTCGGCAGAGAAGAGCAGTGAGGTCAATGGGGAAGCCATAGGTGTCGGAGAGCTTGAAAGCCTCGCCCGCAGGGAAGGGTGATGGCGAAGATGCCGCTACCGTCTCGAAGAGTTTGAGCCCGCGGTCGAGGGTTTGGTTAAAGCTATCTTCCTCGCGTTGCAGGGTGACCTTCACCGTGTCTTGCTTGGCGGCTAGTTCCGGGAAGATGCTACCGAGTTGGGCGACAAGAGTATCAACGAGTTCGGCGAGAAAGGTCTTTTCTCCTGAGAACCCAAGATTGCGGCCATACTTAACTGCCCGTCGCAAGATACGACGCAAGACGTAGTTGCGCCCTGTGTTGCCGGGCGCAATGCCATCAGCAATCGACAGGCTAAGAGTACGGATGTGGTCGGCAATCACACGGAAGGCAATGGCATCAGCCAAGACCGCTTGGTCAGCTCCTTCAGTATTGGGGTAAATATCTTGATAGGTTTTTCCAGTGAGTTCTTCAAGCTTCTGGAAAAGAGGGCTGAAGGTGTCGGTGTTGTAGTTCGTCGGCTTGTTAGAAAAGTCGGTGAACCCCTTCGTGTTCTGCATGATGGAGACCACGCGCTCGAAGCCCATCCCGGTATCAACATGCTTGGCTGGTAGATCGCGGAAGGTGCCGTCGGCCTCGGCGTTGTATTGGATGAAGACGAGGTTCCAGATCTCGATACAGAGATCACTGTCGGCATTCACCAAGCGGCCTTGGGTATCACCGGCGGGTGTCATATCAACGTGGAGCTCGGAGCATGGTCCGCATGGGCCAGTGTCGCCCATCATCCAGAAGTTGTCTTTGACGTTGCCATTCACGATGTGAATCGCAGGATCGAGACCCTTAGCTTCGAACTTAGCTTTCCAAAAGTCGTAGGCCTCTTGATCAAAGTGAGAAGGATCGCCTTCCGCAGGGGAATAAACGGTGGCATAAAGGCGTTCCGCAGGGAAGCCCCAGCGATCCACGAGGAGTTCCCAGGCCCAGTCGATAGCTTCTTGTTTGAAGTAATCGCCGAAGGACCAATTGCCTAACATCTCGAAGAGGGTGTGGTGATAGGTATCGTAGCCGACGTCTTCGAGGTCGTTGTGCTTGCCGCCTGCACGAATACACTTCTGGGTATCAGCAGCGCGAGGGGGAGCGTAGGGCGCTGCTTGTTCACCGAGGAAGTAAGGCACGAATTGATTCATGCCAGCATTAGTGAAAAGGAGTCCGGGAGACTGCGGGAGGAGAGAAGCAGACGGCACGATGGTGTGCTGCTTCTCTTGGAAAAAATCGAGGAAGGATTGTCTGATCTCGGCGCTCGTCATGTCGCAGGAGGTTTGAACATGAACAGAGCGCTTAGAAAATGAAAATCAGCTCACGGGTGCAGAGTGCCGGGCAAACTTTTGCGACTCGAATATCAATGAAGTAGGATGAAAGCACAGGCGCTAGGAAAGACAAAAAGCGGCACCAGCTCTATGGGGGTGAGCTGGTAACCGCTTTTTTTAGGAAACCAGGAGCTGGGGAAACTCCTGGTTTCAAGTGGGGAATTCGGCTTTAGAAGATGGGGGAATCTAGGGGCGATCTAGGGGGAAGGCCGAAAAGGGGTCTGGGGTGGGGGAAAGTTAGTTGCCAGTGACCACTCGGCCAGCGCTAGAAAGATCGTTGCTAACTGCTCCGCCTACGTTGCTAGCAGTGTCGATCGCTCCAGTGGCGGCATTACCGACCGCATTACCAGTTGCGCGGACTGCACTACCTGCTGCGTCACCGATTGAACGAGCCGTGCCGCAAGAAGAGAGAGCACATCCAGCGATTACGAAAGCGATTGAAGTGATAATTTTCATAAATCTTTTAATTTGTAAGGGGGGAGTAGATTGTTCCATGAACCATCCGACCCTTAAGACAGCACGTAGACACAAATGGTCACTGGAATATGAAAAAAAGTTTTCAGCTGAGGAAAAGGCGGGCTTCTCGACGGCGTAAGTGTCTGTTTCCAGGCAAGTTCAGCGCGGGTGGCCCTTTGGGAGAAATGAGTTCGCGGGCCTGCTCTAACAAGGCTCGGCTGATTTCGGGGACGTTATTTTCGATTAGATAGGTTTTCACACACGCACGTTGGAGCGTGTGCGAGAGTGTGCGTAGCTTGGGCAGGAAGAGGCGTCCTTGTGGGTCGCGTAGTTCAAGAGTGATTAGAAGGTCCCGCGCGATTTCCTCACTCTCGCGGGTTGCTTGCTCGGCTCGCAAAAGACTCGGGACACAGTCGCGCTGCAAGACTTCTCCGATGAGTGGGATTACTTCCTGCCGAATCCGATTCCGGGTGTAAGCTAACTCGTTGTTACTGGAATCGTCACGGTAAGTGATTTGATGTTGGGCGAGGTAAGTATTAATCTCAGATCGGCGAGTGTCTAACAGGGGGCGAATGAGAGCGAGTTCCTGCCCATCGTTGTGGATGACCTTATGAGGGACCATGGCTTTGATCCCGGAAGAACCCCTTAATAGATTAAAGAGACAGGTCTCTGCTTGGTCATCAGCGTGGTGTGCTAGCAACACCTTGGCGCATCCCGTTGCACGAGCCGCATCGGCAAAGAGTTGGTGCCGTGCTCTACGAGCGGCGGTCTCGATCGATTCTTTATGTTCTACCGCCAAGGTTGCGACCTCGGCTGTTTTTAGGGTGAGGGGGAGATCGTGTTTGCGAGCAAGATTCTGCACGAAGGTAGCATCTTCATCAGACTCTGCTCCTCGCAGCTGATGATTCAGGTGCACCAGGTGGAGATGTGAATAACCTTCAGCGAGAAGTTTTTCTAACAGATAGACGGAATCGCGACCTCCCGACAGAGCCACAAGATAGCTTTGTGAAGAGCTAAGGAGACCGGAAGTGAGCATTTCGAAAGTGAAGCAGAGTTATCCAAGGGAAGCGAGGAACGAGTCTGCTGACAATAGGGAAGACGTTAAGTCTTAAGAGCACCTTCGGGAACTTACTTTCGAGAAAAAATGATTTCAAATTTTCTCAAATGGAAGCGATTTGAAAGCCCGTTAGATGAGTTCATCAGGTTTCAATCCAGCAAAGAGCTGAGGTGGCCGGAGGGTGCTCTTAAGGCAAATCGACGGTGAAGCGAAGAAATCCTTGGGAGAGAGAATCAGGGAAAACGATTTCAACATCATCGACATTACCCGCGAGCAAGCGATTGGACCCGCCGGTGATGAAGCTCGCATCAATGGGCTCGAAGTCGGTGGCTAGGTCGGGTGAGAACTCGACTCCAATACTGAAGCCGAGTCCTGCTGTAGGTACCGGTAGACGGGCTGTAACCGGTTGAGAACGAGAGAACTCTACCGGAATGGTGAGTGAATCGGCTGGTAATCCGAGCGCGAATAAAAGCGCGAAAGGAAGACCCGCCTCATTGACCTCCTCGCCAGTGACGAGGGTGAGTCCATTATCTGCTGTGTATTGGCCGAAGTCTGTTAGAAGGGTGAAATTGCCGGTCGCAGTGAGGGAGCCTGCTTCGAAGTAACGTTGTCGGAATGATTGTCCAGAAGGAAGGCCTGCGACTGGAATTGTGGCGTCCGGAGACAAAACTGGCACGGTAATAAGACTGAACATTTCCACCATAAATTCCCGAGCAAACAGGTCGCTGGAGACTGTTTGAGAACCGATAGACACCGCTCCCATGCCGGAAGGAAATAGGCTCTCATTAGCAATGAGCTCACTTCCGTCAGTTGTAAAATCAAAGGACTGCGAAACAGACGAGGTTGTTAGATTGGTCTGAAAGTTTGAGAGGGTAAGGCGACCACCAGTTAAGGCTGTGAAGTGGAGATTCCCATCGGGGAAAGAGCCTGCTAGGATTTCCATCTCGGAGCTAGATGCCGTACGGGTGATCCCAGAGGTTTGGAACGTAGTTGTGAAGGGGACAGTCCCTACAGTGACCGATAGTATTGCTTGTGTGTCAGAGGTGCGAATTTCCCCGCCTGTAAACTCGATGGTTTCTAGCTGGCCCGTGCCTGAGTTGACATTTGCCCGGGCTTCGATCGTGCCAGAGTAGATGAGGTTGGTTTCAAAGATGTCTTGTGTCGGCGAAGGGAAGGGTAGTGCTGTGAGCTGGGTCCCAATCCGGTAGGTAATGTTGGTCTGCGAGCCAGGTTGGATCGTGAGTGTTAGGTCGATTTCCTCCGCCAATAAGGAATGCGTTACCATCAAGAGTCCTATCAATTGCCTCATCACTAGTATTATCGGCTAGATTTGGAAAACGGCCAGCGCTATTCGAAGTTAACCTCTAGAACTGGGGTTTCCCTGGGACGGATCCGTAGTCTCTGGAGCTCCTTGACATGCTCTCGATGTAGGGCCAGGGGATCTCCTTCGGAAGGGACTGGGGGTAATTGCTCTGACCGTTCTTGCTGCTGATTTGACTGGACGGGATCGGGAGTGACGGGAGTTGTTTTCGGTCGCTGTTGCTCGGGACGAGTAGGTTTGACCGATTGCGCAGGTGAATGTTCGTTCGCCTTTTTAGCCTTTGTGTTCCGCCAATCAGTAGCAATCACGTCCAGAATTTCAAGCCGAGCTGGTTTACCGTTTGCGCTGTCTTCTCCTGCAATGTGTTTTACTTCGAGAATGGCCTGGATAGCGGGTTTGCCTTTATGTTTAATCTTAGTATTGGCCAAGGCTTCTAACAGGCGTCCAAAATGTGGGGATTCTTTACGAACCACTGCGAAGGCTTCGACTTTTTCGGAAAAATCATGGAGCTTGAAGCCAGCGAAGTTTCCGAGTTTGAGCTTTGCTCCGATTTGCTTGTCGTTTTGAATCCATGTTCGGATTTTTCCCTGCTCGATAGTTGCCCCATTGTCTAGCAGGAGTGGCCCCTGTGCTAGACCATCAAGGGTGACTTCTTCGCATTCACGGTAGCTTTTCCAGTCCACTCGGAAGGGTAACGCTCCTACTTTGATCAGAGAAAGCAAGCGCTCTTTCCGACCGAAGTCTTTGATTATGAAATCGACTTCAACCCGGTCATTTTCTAACAGACGACCTTGGAAGAAGCGTTCGATAGTGGGAGCTTTGAGAGGTTCCCAAAAGTTTTTGAGGAGAGACGAGTGCACTGGCAAGACTGTTTTTTTGACCTCATCTTGGGTTTTTGCGGCGAGAAAGGCTTGTGCAATTTTCTCGGCTTCCGACACTTGTTCATCCGCCTCGGAGAGGATGATACCCCGAGGAGGCAGCTCGAGAAGAATAGCTTCTTTGTCTGGAGGAGTGGTTTGCTCTTTTTTGAAGAAATCAGTGAAAAAGAAAAGAGCGGCTGCGGCTGCGGCAAGGAGTAAGAGGAGAAAACCTAGGAAAGGAAACTTCCGTGTCGTGTCGCTCGCCTCCATGAGGTCTTCGGAACTGGAATCCTCCTCATAAGGATTGCGTTCCTGGCTCTCCTTGGCATCTGCGATTTGCTCAGACAGACTTTGGGGAAAGATTTCCTCGGCGAAGACGTCCTTCTCCACAGGAGTCTCCGAGAAAGCTTCCGAAGTCTCAACGTTGTCGGGAGTTTCTAATTCTGTTTCTGCTCCTGGCTCTGCAGGGGCTGGTTTGCCAGCGTTTGCATCGGAGAAGGGATTGTCAATCTCGTGGGGTTCGTGGGTGTATTCCTTCGTTCCAAAGGGAAGAGGCGTTGCCCGGAAGAGAGACGAACCGAAGCCTGCTTGGTTGGCTGGCGGAGCGGTCTCTATCGGAGTAGAGGGAGCTGCTGCTGTTTCCTCCCCAGCGATGGAGAAAGGCTTTTCGGGCGGTCCCTCGACTTTGAAAGGAGATTCGTGAGCGATGTCCGAAAGGAACGGATCGGCTTCCGTTGGCTCCGCGAAATGATTTTCACCGGGGGTTTCTGCGAAAGGATCTTCTTCCTCCCCCGGAGGAGCCTCTCCTGCCGGGTCGACCTTGGGATGAGTTTCTGCCGGTGCGGTGTAAGGGGGAGGCTCAGGGAGAGGATTCTCGATAAGGCTCACCCGATCCGTGCGTTCGTGGGCGGGGATACCCGGCACGCTTCCTTGCTCTGTGAACTGGGGCTCGATGTCGAGATCCTCTAAACGGAAAGGAATGAGAGGAATTTTAAGCGAGCTGAAAGGGGTGGTGCAGAACCCGACTTGAGCGGGAGTGCCTTGCTCAAGGGCTTCTAGAGGAGATACGGCCAAGCTCGTCGGTTCCGCAGTTGGGGTAGTCGTTTCTCCTACTGGAAGGGCAGGCAAGGACTGCAGTCGGTCAAACAATCGGTTTTGCCCGTTTTGGACCTCTTGGTATTGCTTGAAAAGCTGTTGCTGTCCTCCGTGTAAAGTATCCTGCCCATCTTTGAGAACTTGCTGGTCCGTCTGGAGCGTTTTCTGGTCTGCAATGAGACGTTTTTGACCTGCTCGCAAATCCCGTACCGATTTCTGTAAATCGCGTACGGCAGCATAGACAGAGGCCGCAGTGATTGAGCCTCCATGTTGGTTTCCGTTTGCCCCTCCAGCATAGATCGTCTCCACGAGGTCATCCGGACGTGTGGCAGCGCTTCTTTGGGTATTGACGACAGGGTTGCGAGGGACGCTTGTAACCTCATCCTTGCGGGGTGGCAGCGCAGTCTTCTTAGCGACAGGACCATTTTGTTTTACCGAAACAGCCACTCCGGGCATTTCTGCAGAACGTTTCACCCAGATTCCACAACTCCGACACTCAGCGATCTCCGAGGAGTCCTGAGTTCGAAAGGCGACTATTCGCCCACAGTCGGCACAGCTTGCGTTCGTCATGGAAGGGGGGGTCTGAAACTACATTTAGCTCCGAATTGTTAATTATCGGCAAGCATCAATAGTTTCATGCAATTTGCACTCTTTCATAGTGAGGCCCTGCTTGGTGAGCTTCTTCTCTTGTGCAATTCCAAGAGAGCTTCCAGTCTCTTCTTATGTCCAATTCTCACCCTTTTCTTTCCGAGGATTTTCTGATCCGTTGGTCCACCCTCACTGCAGATCAAGTAGCCCCTGATATCAATTTTGCGATTGAAGAAGCTCGCTCCGCTCTAGATACGATCAAGACTGTTCCGGCAGCTGAAGTCAGCTACGACAACACTTTTGGCGCCCTTGAGAACGCGACCAACTCCCTTGAAAGAGCCTGGGGACGGTTAAACCATCTCGACTCAGTTGCTAATAATGATGACCAACGCGCCGCTCTCAATGAACTCTTACCAACGGTTTCCTCCTTCTTCTCGTCCATCTCTCTAGATGGCGATTTGTGGGAGAAGTTGAAGCTCTTTTCCGAGTCCGCTGACCGAGAAAATCTCTCTTCTGTGCAGCAACGTTTCGTTGACGAAACGTGTCATGAATTCATCTCATCGGGCGCAGATCTAGCTCCAGAAGCCAAAGCGCGCATGGCAGAGGTCTCTTCCCAGCTAGCTCTTCTAACACAGAAGTTCTCTGAGCACGTTCTCGATTCCACTAATGCCTTTGAACTTTATCTAACAGACGAGAGTCGTCTTGTGGGTCTGCCAGAGAGCGCCAAGGCCGCCGCCGCCGAAGAAGCAGAGGTCAAGGGCCGTGCCGGTCAATGGCGCTTCACCCTCCAGATGCCTTCCTTATTACCGGTTCTGCAACATGCCGATGACGACGACTTGCGCCGTGAACTCTGGACTGCCTCCTCCCGCATCGCCTCGGAAGGGGATTACGACAATACCACCCTCATCTGGGATATCGTCAAATTGCGCCAAGAAAAAGCCGTCTTGTTAGGTTTTGTTAGTTTCGCTGACCTGACACTTCAGCGTCGCATGGCCAAGGATGGCGCCAGCGCGCTTGCCTTCGTGGAAGACCTCCACGATCGCATCGAGGCAGCAGCCCAAAAAGAGACCGCCGCATTGGAGGCCTACAAGGCCAAGAAGACTGATACCCCCGCTGGCCCCTTGCAGCCTTGGGAAGTCGGTTACTGGGCTGAGAAGCAACGCCATGAACTCTACGATTTCGACGACGAAGTGCTCCGCCCCTACTTCCCCGTTGAGAAGGTGATGAGCGGCATGTTCACCATCACCTCCCAGCTCTTTGGCATCGAGATTTCCGAACAAGACTCTATCTACCACGAGGCCCCAAGCCAGTCCGTAAGCGAGGCCGCTGAGGTCTGGCACCCCGAATGCAAATTCTATCAGATCCGCGATACCACTAGTCAAGAGCACCTCGGCTCCTTCTATGCCGATTGGCATCCGCGTGAGAGTAAGCGTGGAGGAGCCTGGATGAATTGCCTCGAAGTCGGCCTTCCTCCTCAGAACGGCCAGCCACGCCAACCTCACTTAGGCTTAATTATAGGAAACATGACCAAGCCGGTCGGAGACAAGCCCGCCCTCCTCAACCATCGCGAGGTTGAGACCATCTTCCACGAGTTCGGCCATCTCCTTCATCAGCTCCTCTCCGAAGTCCCCGTCAAATCGCTCGCTGGTACCAGCGTGCCCTGGGACTTCGTCGAGTTACCTTCCCAGATAATGGAAAACTTTTGCTGGGATCGGGCCTCATTAGATCTCTTCGCCCGTCATTACGAGACCGATGAACCCATCCCCGAAGGCCTCTTCCAAAAGCTCCTCGCCGCTCGCAACTACATGTCTGCCACCGCGTGTATGCGCCAGCTTGCCTTTGGGAAATTAGACCTCGAGCTCCACGTCAACACCCCACAATACCTCGATCGTGACCTCGATGAAGTGGATCGGGAAATCCTAGCCGGCTACCGACCAACCCTTGCCAGTGAGGCTCCCAGTCGCGCCCGTAGCTTCAGCCACTTGTTCTCCTCACCCACTGGATACGCCGCAGGATATTATTCCTATAAATGGGCCGAAGTCCTCGACGCCGACGCCTTCACTCGTTTTCAGAAGGAAGGAGTCATGAACGAATCCACTGGCCGAGCCTTTCGTGACAGCATCCTCTCGCGCGGGAATTCCCGCCCCGTTGACGAATCCTTCCGCGAGTTCATGGGCCGCGACCCCGACCTCACCGCCCTCATGGTGCGTAGTGGACTGGCTTAGGGCTTAGGGAAGATTTTGACTTCGTTGTTTCTTAAAAGCCATCAACCCTTTTTAGGATTCCTTTCCGCTTCTCATGGCGGTTTTGACAAAAACGTTCATAATGATTACAATTCTTATGTAATGGCCGAACAAGTTCTTGATATCCCAGTCTCCGACCTTCCTTTTGAAGCGGGTAAGGGTTTCGTTGCGACTGTTTCAGAGGACGGGATCGCGCACATCGTTGTGACTGTTGCTACCAAACCTCGGGAAAAGGCCGAGAAAACACTCGGACAATGGGCCAGAGAAAATAAGGGGATTCTCAAAGGGGCCGAAAAGCATGCTGAAGATGGCCTAATCCTAGAAGCTATTTTAGACAAACATGCGCCAGAATTACTTGGTTGATACGAATGTTATTCTAGATTTGGTGCTTGGGAGAGAAGGCGCTAAAAATGCGATAGAGTGCTTCGAAGTTTTTGATTCGAAGCCCTATTTTGAGGCTTGGATTTCTGCTCACACACCTTCGATTGTCCATTACGTTGGAAGAAAGCAAATTGGGAATGAAGCAACTTTTCAGATGCTTGGCCTGATCTGTGATCAGTTTGAAATTGCTTCTTTTTCGACACCTCTCATGCGGAAAGCATTGAAGTATGGAGTGCAGGATTTCGAGGATGCGATGCAGGTTGCTTGCGCGGAAAATATTGGAGCACAATCTATTATAACCAGAGATAAAAAGGATTTTCGTACTTCGCCTGTTCCGTTTCTCACCCCAGCTGACTTTTTGGCTCAATACGGTCCAAGTCGGTGATTGCTTTGCTGTTAGGTGAGGTAGCTGATGAATTGGAAAGATGAGTTCTCTACCGTGATTGCCCTCCTGATTTCCATCGGGTAACCTGCAGGGGCTGACGGGGAGCTATCCGTGAGCGCCGTGGTTGCCCTCCTGATTTCCATCGGGTAACCTGCGT
>CALFBF010000098.1 GCA_937949965.1 uncultured Roseibacillus sp. | reverse complement strand
TCCCAGAATCTCGCTCCAAAAGCAACGAAATCACAGCCATTCCTGAAATCATCGCCCAACTCGATCTAACCCAGAACGATTGTCAGTAGCGACGCGATGGACACTCAACGCGAGCTTGCAAAGCAGCTTAAAGACTCTGGTACAGACTATTTTTTGGCGCTCAAGGGAAACCAAGAAACCATTCATCATCAAACAATTGCCGCCTTTGAAAAAGCGGATATTTCTCTGGAAAGTCCGGACCAAAATCACACGGCCGTAAACAAAGGTCACGGTCACATCGAACGACGAGCCGCAACCGTGCTGGCGAGTAAAGGTTACTTGTCTCAAGAAGCCGCTA
Organism: uncultured Roseibacillus sp.; assembly: GCA_937949965.1. Lineage (GTDB taxonomy): Bacteria > Verrucomicrobiota > Verrucomicrobiia > Verrucomicrobiales > Akkermansiaceae > Roseibacillus. Next base: position 46,221 of record CALFBF010000098.1, on the reverse strand, counting down.
AACTCTGGAAGGGGTTGCGAGCACTTGTTAAAATCGAGAGTGAGACTCATCTAAGCGAAGGAAAGTCTCGCCGTGAAACTAGATACTGTCTTAATAGTAAAGTAAGCGATGCTAAGGAAGTGCTGAGATACAGCCGAAGCCATTGGGGGATCGAAAATCGGTGTTATTGGGTTTTGGATGTTGCTTTAAAGGAAGATGCCTGCCGTGCCCGGACGAGGTATGCGGCAGCGAATCTCTCGACTCTACGGCGAATTACGCTAAACATTCTCAAGCTCGATAGAAAACACCCGAAAGAAGCCCTCCGAGGAAGGCGATTATACGCCCTCATGGATAACTCTTATCTTGAGTCACTTATGGGTATTTCTTAAATGGAGATGCCCTATCCTTAAGGCTCAATTTCGTCGGAGAGAGATAATACTTCGTTAATTTTTTCGTTATAGAATCCTTCGATAATTTCAGCCTGTTTGTCCGAAGATGCTTGTTGTCTGAGATAGTCCCTTTCGCCAGTTAACAAAGAGACTTGATCGTTGATAAAAAACTCTTGTGCAGGAGAGTTTGGTTCGTAGATTGCACCAAGGACCGAAGGTGGATTTCCATATGGGCCAGTAGAATTGTCGATAGTTGAACCTGTTTGAAATTCTCCTACTAATTGTCGTAGTTCTTCTCGGTCTTGTGTATTTAAATTCGCATATTTGTCTTGATTCACGAAAGAGTCGAAATCAGCAAAATACTCTTCTGTCTTTTTATTTTGTTCATAGGAACGGTACGTTTCGTAATCTTCTTCGGACAAATTATTTCGAACAAGTTCATTGAAATCGTTCTTTTGATATTCCAAGTTATCTAAGAGATACTGTGCTTCTATCCTTGATTTCTCGATTTCATAGACTGCTTGAGAGAGCGCTTCTCCTTCTTCAACACTCAGTCCATATTTGTTGATAAATAATTGATTATACTCTTTCGAGATCGCTTCTTGTCGTTTTTTTGCTTGTAGCCCGGCCAGCTCAAAGGAAACATCTTTTTTCACTTTAACATCTACTTCAACAGCATCAGCTAGAGAGTTAATTTCAATCTTTTCTTTGTCCGAGATGGAATCCTTATTCTGTTGAAGTTGTGATCGGGTAAAGCTCGATGCCCTCTCGGCTGTTACTTCAGCAGAGAGAGATCGTGCTGACTTTTTTTTGTTATTTTCTGTAATTTTTGTTCGTTCTGTATCTATCTTTTTTGATTTGAAGTTATTAATAGATTGAGCGATAGTGAAAGTTGTAACTGCGGTTAAAAGAACTAAGACTCTACGATCTCCTAAAAATTTCATTTGATTACCAAAACGCATCATTTTTCGTTTTTTAGAAGATGTATATTCAATGTCAATCTTTTCTTGGGCGTTTTCTGAAAATCTAGGTGAATATTCAGAGTGTCTCCGTTATCCGCCTGTGGTCTGCGTGGACAAGTTCGGGAGATCCTTTTTTGTTCCTACTTTCAATTGTTCGTTCATGTTGATCGTGATCGGCAATGATGCGTTTATTCGGCTGTTTTCTTCTTCTAACACTAGAAGTGTGCGTGCCTCATTTACATCCACGTTTTCATATTTTCTCTTCTGCGAGAAGATTGTCTGACTACTGACATTGTACTCGGCACTGCTCTTTTCCGGCTTCTATCAGTGAGTGCGGATTTTTTGAGGATGCGAACTTTCTGTTTTTCGTTGAAGGGCACCTCCGATAACCTTGTTCCAGGAAGATGCTCCCTAACTTCCTCAATTCATTGTTAGTTTGAAAGCTGATGAGCTTATTCAACAGGCTTTCAAGCCGCCTCGATTTGAGAGAATGTGGAATCATTTTTCGAAGGTTATGTCAGTCTGAATTGTCTCCATTTCATTCAACATCACAGTTTAATTCGCAAACGTGCCCTAGACCTTATTTTAAAAATTGAGTATCAAATTTTCTGAAGAAATAGAAAAGATGAAAGCTTGATTCTTTCTCCTTCGGTAGAGGGGTAAACACGAATATCACGAATATGAAATGGAATCATGATCACCATCTAGCCTACTGCACAAATGTTCATCCAGCGGAGAGCTGGGAGGAAACTTTTCGTGTTTTAAGGCAAGATGTCTTGTCGGTGCGCGATTCCCTGCGTGAAGCAGGTGATTGTTCCGGCGAATTTGCGATTGGTCTTCGTTTATCAGCGCAGGCCGTCGAGGAACTTCTAACAGGCCAACGCCTAGACGAGTTTGCGAGTTGGTTGCAGGAGCACCAGACTTATGTCTTCACCATCAATGGCTTCCCGTATGGAGACTTCCACGATACTCGCGTGAAGGAGAATGTCTATCGACCAGACTGGACCACCTCGGAGCGACTGGAGTACACGAAACGGCTTTTCGAAGTCATAGCTGTTTTAGCTCCATCGGATTGTGGGGGATCGGTTTCTACGTTGCCGGGCTCTTTTAAGGAATTCGAGGCGGATGAGGATCTCATTTTTTCTTACTTAGAGGACTGCGCCTCCTTCGTCGAAGAGCTTTCATTATCTTCAGGGAAAGACTTGCACCTTGGTCTTGAACCCGAACCTTTAGGTCACTTTGAGAACACGACCGAGACTCTTGCTTTTTTTGAGCGCTTCTTTGCGCAGGCCAGAGATCCCGATTGTGCGCGACGACGAATTGGGATTAACTATGACTGTTGTCACTTCGCCATTGAGTTTGACGAATGCGAGGAATCCTTACGCGCGTTTCGTGAAGCCAGAATTCGGATTTCGAAAGTGCATCTCTCGTCTGCCCTTGAGTTTGATCCCACCGCTGCGGATTCCCTCTCTTCCTTGCGGCGTTTTGAAGAGCCGACTTATCTCCATCAAGTGATCGTGCAGCATGGGCAAGGATTGACTCGCCTGCGTGATTTACCCGAATTCTATCAGGCTCTCACATCTGGCGAACTTACTATCACGCAGGGCGATCGGGCACGCTGTCACTTCCATGTTCCTCTCTATGCAGAAGCGGATTCGCCACTGGGCACTACTCAACAACATGTTCGTGATTTGTTAGCATACCGTCAGGCTTGGCCAGACTTTTGCCAGCACTTTGAGATCGAGACCTACACTTGGGGCGTGCTACCCACGGGGTTACAAACTTCTTTACGAGATCAGATTGTGCGCGAGTTTCAATGGGTCTTAAGAGGTGATGCGGAGCCTTACACTTCTTCTTCCAAATGAATCGTGGTGCCGTCATTGATGTCTTGGCTGCTGGTCGGGTGGCTAATCTTCCTTCTGTAGTTAGCAATGTCATTTTTGGCTCGGTGATTCTTTCGGGTGCTGTTCCCGTAGGAGGGTTTCGTTTATTCGTTCCTGCGCTTGCGGCTTGTGCGCTCTATCTCGGAGGCTGTTTTCTCAATGATTGGCAGGATCAGTCTTGGGATCGTCAGCACAAGCCGGAACGCGCTCTCCCTTCTGGCCGACTAGGTTCTTCCTTTGTTCTTTTGCTAGCCCTCGTTTCGCTTGGCTTGGGGTTAGCTTTTGCTTTTGGCCAGAATGGGCAGACGGGAGCGGTGGCGCTTGTGCTGATTGCTTTCATCGGGCTCTACACGTGGCTGCACAAGAAGACGGCTTGGGGCATTGTCCCAATGGGTTGTTGTCGAGGGGCTTTGTATATGCTGGGTTTTATGGCTCAGGGGGGTGCTTTGATTTTGGCATCGGGGCTGGTCTTGCCCGTCCTTGGGCTGAGTTCCTACGTGGCCGGTCTTTCCTTGCTCGCTCGTTATGAGGCCAAGGGAGTATTGGGTCTTTGGAAAAAGGGGAGTGCCTTTGTGCTCCTGACTTTGCCAGGATTACTATTGTTCTCGTATTCGGGAATCGCAGGCGTTTTGGGGACTCTCTTTTTCGGGGTGGTGGCTGCTTATGGTCAGCGCTTATTGAAGACTGCTATCTCACGAGGGGTTTCCTTCTTCCTTGCTGCCATTTGTCTTGTTGATTTTGGAGTGCTTACGCTGCTAGCGTCCGTGGGATCAGCTCCTTATCTTTGGCCTTTTGCGGGACTGAGCCTTTGCGCGTTTGTGCTGGCGCTTGTCCTGCAGCGAATCGCCCCCGCAACCTAAGTGTCTTTTTGTGCGATAGCGGTGAGTTCTTCTTTCACTGGTTCAATCTCCACCGGGGGGTGAATGATTTTTAGGTGCAGAGTCACGTTCTCTTTTGCGTGCACGGTCTCGGCAGTAAGAAGCTGAATGGGTCCTCGCTGGAGATCTGCTTGTGAATCGTCGTGGGCAACGGTCCACCCTTGCTCCTGCAGTTGTGCAAGGAGACGTTTGCGAGTGTTGTTCTCGTTGAGAGGGAAGTCGAGACGGGTTTCTTTATCTGGCTCTTGATGATTGGGTTCAGGGGCTTGCCAAGAGCCTGCAGGCCCTCCGTGTTCTTTCCGGGTTTCACGCCTTTGTTGACGGGCAAGCCAGTTCACTCCTCTGACCACAAATTCGTTGAGCTTGCTCCGGTAATTACGAGCGAGAGGGCGCACCGGCATGTGAGTGAGTTGTAGCATCTGATAGGGAGCTTCTCCCATCGGGCCATGATAGATCACGGAGTCGTGGTCGGCAGAGAGGGGGGCGCCGGAGTAGATGAAGCCTTCCCAACGGATGCCGTCGGGTCCAAAGCGTGCGGGGTGCTTCTGATAGAGAAGGGCCTCGGCTTGCCCGTAACCGCGCTGTTGGCGGAGAAATTGACGGATGGTTCCGCGTCGGTCGTGGAAGATGCAAGCAGCTGGGTGGAAGGCCAGTTGGTATCCCGCATCTAGTAAGCGCCAGCAGACATCAACGTCATCACCCGCCGTATGGTAGCGTTTGTCGAAGCCTTCAATCTCAAGCAGAAGTTCCCGTTTGAGCGCAAAGTTGCAACCCGGGAGATGCTCAGCGGTGGTGTCAGTGAAGAGGATGTGTGAGGCGTTGCCGCTACAGGCGGTCACAATAGCATTTTGATAAGAGTGCGGCACGGGGGCGAGATTCGGTCCTCCCGCAGCGGCCGCTTTCGGATTGCGAGCGAAGGCGCTGCGGAGAGCTTCTAACCAGTAAGGGTGCGGACGAGCATCGTCATCGATGTAGACAATGAACTCGCCCCTTCCTTCGCGAGCGGCATGATTACGAGCCGCCGAGAGCCCAGAGGGATCTTGATGGAGTAAGCGTCCGGTGAGAGTGCAGTTTGTGAGAAAGTCCTGCACGATGAGTGAGGTGTCATCGGTGGAACCGTCATCGACGACGAGTAACTCGTAGTGGGGGTCGTCGATTTTTTCAAAGAAGGGTAGATTCTCCTTCAGGCGATGACCTCCGTTGCGAGTGCAGATCGCAATCGTGAAGAGAGGAGGCTTGTCGAGGGGAGGCCTTCCCTTGGACATTAGAGGAGAGAGCGCCGAGAGCGCGGGTTTGGCACTGCCATCGCGTCGAGTCAGTCCAAAGGACCAGTCCTGGACTTCTACTCCGCCATTGAACCAGAGGTCTGACCAAGCATAGACCGTAAAGCCTGCTGCCCATTCTTGCTGCGCAGTTTGATAGGCCCAGCTGAGCATCTCGGTTTGTAGCTTCTCCAGGTCGGGGTGGGATTGTTCGGAGTAACCTTCGCGAAAGGTATTGTAGCCAAATTCACTGAGGAGGAGAGGGCGATCACCCGCAATGTTATGGAGACGGCGCAGGTACTTCGCAAAGTCTTCTTGTTTCTCAAGGTAGACGTTGAAGGCGGTGAAGTCTGCGTTGCGTGGTTCGAGGTATTCCGTAGTAGGGAAGCTGGCGTAAGCAATGGGAAGCAATGGTGCCTGTTCCTGGCAATGAGTGATGAGTTCTTCAAGAATCTCACGCACTCTAACAGGGCCCATGAAACGGGCGAGATCGGGCCGAATTTCGTTGGCCAGAATGAGCGCTCCTAAGGCACGGTGTTTCCCGTATTGAGATAGAAAGAGGGTCAGTTCGTCTTTAGCAGAGAGGAGAGTTTCGGGGTTTTCTGTAAAAAGAGAATCCCAGTCCCAAGGAATCGTGGGGATGATTATAAGATTATGCTCAGCGGCGAGGTCGAGTAGCGAAGAGTCTGGTTTTTCGTAGGTGCGAATGGTGTTGAAGCCAGCCTGCGCGATTCGATTAAGCTCGATCGCATGGTAGGGCAGATTGTCGGGCGGAAACGGGCCGTAGGTGACCGCCTTTACGTAGAAGGGTTGATCGTCCTTTTCGAAGAAACGTCCGTTGATTGAGAGAGCCACTTCTTACGAAGATGAGGCCTCAATGATCCTCTGACGAGGGCTAGGGAGGTCATGAACATCAATGGTAGTAGTGAACGTGTGCGTCTGGGGAGAGCTCGATAAAACCAGCGGAATCGAGCGCGCTCGCAAAGTCACCTGAGTTCTGAGGAGTGAGAATCGCTAGCTTACCATTGGGCTGCAAGGTCGCGGGGAGAAAGCAAGTGAGCTTAGGATGAGGTTCGGGTGTGTTTGCCAGCGGGAGCTGTATCCCTGAGGGCACCGTGCTCCCCGCGAGGAGATGAAGAGCTGGCCGAACGTAGCGGAGGAAGGTGAGGTAGGTGGAGTTGGGGTTGCCGGGGAGTGCAAATATGGGAGGATTTTTCGAACTAGGGTTCCAGTAAGCGAGCGGTTTCCCAGGCCTTTGTGCCACTCCGTGAAAGGCGGGGAGACCGACCAGGGATTCGAGTGCGGGACGGATAAAGTCCTTTTTCCCCTTTGAAATTCCTCCTGAGAGTAGAATCAAGTCTGATTCATTGAGGGCATGCGCTAAGGCCGTTTTGGTCTCTTCCAGATCATCGGAGAGATGCTGTCGTTTGAGGAAGGGGTTGTGCGGATCTCGTTCGTTCAGGGCTCCTTGCAGGACGGTGCCGTTAGATTGCCGGAGCTGATGTGGGAGCGGGACTTCGTGCGGGGGGACGAGTTCATCGCCAGTTGTGAGGATGGTGACTCGAGGTTGTTTGGTGACGGTAAGTTTGGTCGCTCCGATCGTGGCTGCGAGGCCTAAGTGAGCAGGGGTCAGCAGAGTTCCCGGAGCTAGCAGTTCTGTTCCTGCAATGCAGTCTGAGCCTTCCCGGTGAATGAATTGCCCTGCGTGTGGTTGGAAGTTAAGAGAGATTGTAGCATGGTTTTGATTGAGGGAGATTTCTTCTACGGGAATAATAGTATCACAATCGGGGGGCAAAGTCGCTCCCGTCATAATCTGCCAGCAGTGACCTGGTTCGAGTGCCGCCGGGATGGGGGAACCGGCAGGATGGAGTCCTTGCATTCGGAGAGGGCCGAGCGCTAAATCACGTGAACGGCACGCAATGCCGTCCATCATTACGCGGTCAAAGGGAGGGAAATCGCGATCGGCGACGAGAGACTGGCGGAGGGTCCGCTTCAAGGCGGCCGCGAAAGGGACCGTCTCGGTGGTGAGAGGGGCAATCGACTCCGAAATAATCTTATCGGCTTCTGTTGGGGTAATGAGAGGATTCATCACTTAATACTGGATTGTTCGTAGGTGGGAGAGGGTTAAGCGATTTAGTCAGGGCGCTCGATTTCGAATAAATCATTCGTATGAGTATACCAATCTGGAGCCCCCATGCGGCCGATGGGGGTCCAGTCTTTTTGATTTACGTGGTAGTTGTTCTCATCTAACAGGCCGTCTTTGGCATAGAGATGGAGACCGATCCCGATCACCAAGCGATTGCTGCCGATTTCGATCGTTTGGTGTTCCTTACACTCGATAGCAATGGGAGCTTCGAGGATACGAGGAGGAGCGATTTTGAGAGATGGCGTTGTGGTGAGTCCGACCGACGCCAGTTCATCTTCTCCCGCAGAGAGTGAGGCCGAGGTGGCGACCATGGCCTGGGCGAGCTCTCCTGGGACGAGATGAATCACGAATTCTCCATTCTCGCGAATATTGCGTGCGGTGTCTTTGGCTTCTGCTGCTTTCCCATTACGAGCAGGTTCCTTATTCCCCGGCGCAAAGGCTACCAGGGGAGGATTGGAGCCAAAGACGTTGAAGAAGGAAAAAGGCGCTGCATTGACTCGTCCAAGCCCATCGATAGTCGTGATCCAAGCAATAGGGCGCGGGGTAACAAGGGAAGCTAGAAGTTTGTAACAGTCAGCAGGTTTGAGGGTTTCAAGGTCGATTTCCATGCGGCGAACTTAGCGATTTCTTTGACAGAGAAACAACCTAATGATGGGAGAATTGTGAGGAGGGGATTACTGCGTAGTGCGCGGGCCAATTTGGTGACGGGCTAGCAAGGGCCGAGTTCCAAGCGTTAAGGAGTCACCAGGTTGAGGCCTACTTCTTTTACGAGTTGATGCGCTTTTGGGAAGTCTCTGGCCACTTCTTGAGGAGAGTGAGCATCGGAATTAATATAGACTGGGATTTTCGCCTCTGCAGCGAGTTCGAGGAACTGGCGTGTAGGGTACTGCTCGGCACAGGGCTTGTGCCATCCTGCGGTGTTGATCTCGAAGGCTTTGCCCGTGTGAGAAAGTGCGGTGATGACAGGCTCATAATATCTCCGGAGATCTCCCGAAGGAATGAAGGAGAATTTCTTAATCAGATCGGGATGACCGTGGATCTCGAAGAGATCCGCCTGAACCATCTCGGTATAGGTTTGCCAATAGAGTTTCCATAATTCAATTAGTTCATTCGCATTCAAGTTTTTCCATTGAGAAAGGTGTGCGGGATTATCGAAATCCCAACGTCGGTTGTTTCGACTAGGAAGATAGTGGACAGAACCAATCAAGTAATCCCAAGGATGCGCCCTGCGTAAGTGCTCAATGTGCGACTCGCAACCTGTTAGCCAATCGCATTCCAGTCCTGCTTGGATAGTGAGTTGGCCCCCAGCGTGTTCTCGGGCCTCAGCAATCCATTCGTAATAGGCAGGGAGGTCGCTCATCGACATTCGCCAATCGTCGAAAGGTTCGGGCAGATGAGGTGCATGGTCAGATATTCCGTAGATTTGTAAGCCTGCAGCCTTAGCCGCGGCAATATACTGTGCGGGAGTACCTTTGGCATGATGGCAAAGAGGAGTGTGGGTGTGGAGATCGCTACTCACGAGGTAGATACTATCGCCATTTTCTTTTAGCTCCAGAACCTTTGACTGCACACGCTTTGCGATTGTGAGAATTGAAAGAGGCGCGTAGAGTGTTCACGACCTGATATTTAAAGCGGGGATTACGGCTAATTATGAGTGAAAGCGCAAGTGGATGGGCGGAACCGGATGTCTTCACCGGACCATTATTCGAATCGTTGAAGCGGCATCCCAAGCGGATTGTCTTTTCGGAAGGAGAGGATGAGCGTGTCATCCAGGTCGCTGACGAGATGGTGAGATTAGGGATTGGAGCGCCCATTCTACTCGGTAACCGCGAAAAAATTTACGCTTTGGCTAAAGAATGTGGAGCCAAGATGGAGTTCGTGAATGTTATCGATCCGACCAAGGCAGACGATCTCGACCTCTTCACCGAACGTCTTATTCGGATTGAGAAGCTCAAGGGCGTCCGTCTCGCCAACCCTCGCGAGACCGTGAGTCGTGATCACTTCTTTGCCGCGATGATGATTCAATATGGTCAAGCCGATGCCATGGTAGGGGGGAATCAGCACCTTCCTGCTACCATTCATCGAGCCTTGGTCCAACTCGTCAAGCCCATGCCCGGGATTGAGCATCCCTTCACCGCTGCCATTATGGTGTCTGAGACGATGCCTCACTTTGGGCCTAATGGTGTTCTTTACCTCGCAGATTGTGGAATTAGTGATATCCCCACTGTTTCAGAGCTAACGAATATTGCGGTTCAGACCGGACGCTTAGCACATCATTACCTAGATCGGCGAGTGCGGGTGGCCATGTTGAGTCATTCGACGATGAACTCGGGAGCGAGCGATTCTGCCACGAGAGTGCGAGCTGCCACCGAGGCTGCACGCGCGATTGTCACTCAGAACCGTTATGAACTGGAGATCGATGGCGAGTTGCAAGCTGATGTTGCTCTCGATCCTCTTGCCGCGGAGGTCAAGCTTCCCCAGATGACTTCTCGTCCTGCGGCAGATGTGTTAGTTTTTCCAAATCTGGATGCCGCTCATATTTCAATGAAGTTATTACGTCACTTAGGTGGGGCTGATAAGTATGGCCAATTGGTCTTGGGCTTGACTCGCCCTGCTGCTCAAGTTCCTCGCACGGTGACACGCAGAAGTCTGTTAGGAACTGTCGCTGCCGTAGGTACTGAAGCAATTAAGCATCACGAGATGTATCCTCATGGATAAAACATCTGTTAGCAAGCTGCCGAGTCTTTACGACGAAAGGGTATCGTTGAGCCATGCCCGCAGATCGTCCGTGAACTTTTGTTGGCAATGATCGGCAAAAGGTTCGTGTCGAGTTTTGGGATACAACCGAAGAGTCAGCTCCTTGACTGAGAGCGTTTTTACAAATTCCTGACAAAGGGGAGCGGGGCAGATTTCGTCATCTTCGCCTTGGGTGATCAGTAACGGCAAGGCATTTGGAATTCGCTTTGGTCGTGTTTTTACTCCTTCTGCGAGACTGGACAAAAGGTGTGCCCAGCGGAATGAGATTCGATTGTGAAAAAAATGAGGAACCTGTAGTTGTTCTTTAGCAAAGTTCTCGCGACACATCTCGGCAGATACCCCTGTGCTGACAGTTACTTTAGGCAAGAGAAGGGACAAGAGAGGCAGGAGCCGCGTCTGCCAGCGAGTTCGCTTTGAGCCGAGTTGAAGGAAAGGCGAGCTGATCCAACTGAAGGCAAGGTCTTCCTTGAGCTCACCGATCAAAGAAAGAGCAAGCAATCCACCCACGGAATGGCCACCGAGGCCAACGGGCTTCCCCGGCATCCTCTGGTGTGCATTCGCAAGCCCGGTCTTGGCTATTTCCTGGATGATGTGCCAACTCGGGATATGTCCGCGCTTGCCAACAGACTGCCCGTGTCCAGGGAGATCGCAGATGATGAAAGCGACTCCTTCCCCGAGGAAAAAGTCAGCAAGCTCCTGGTAACGTTCTCCATAGTCGCCTTGGCCATGGAAGAAAAGAAGAGTGGCCCGACACTCGCGCTCAACGGGATACCAACGGTGCCACACTACGCGAGAACCGGCTATTGTCAGTAGCTCAGAGGACGGTGAGATCGATCTCATCAAGGCTTTCGGTCAGCTCTTTCACCAGAAGAAGGTCCTCTGTAGAATCGGCTTTGGTGTAAGCGTGGGCCAGGTTAGAAAGCACTCTTCGGAGCATATCTACTTGGCGAGCAGGAGCCGAGAGGGCATCTTTACTTGTGGTAGAGATTCCAGGATTATTAGCGATGATTTGTTTCACCGCCAAGGTCCGAGCCTTGTTGTAAGGATCGATCACCAATGGACCTGAAGAGGTATCTGTCCAGCACAAGAAGTGACCGGGGTAGTTGCAACCGTAGATTGGGATTTTGCGACGCTGGGCCACGAGGATAAGAATGAGAGAAAGGGAAAGAGGGTTGCCAACTCCGTTCTCCAAAACGTGGGCTAGATCAGAATTACGAGGATTATAGTAATCTCTCTTGTTCGCGGTTAAGCGATCATTGTCGAAAAGCCAACTAGCGAGAGGGATGGGATCGTTGAGCCCGATTTCTGCCGATTCATCAGCTAGATCGTCCAAGAGATCAGACATCGAAGGACGTAATGAAACGCCATCATGAAGGAAATCTGAAATCATCCGGAGAAAAGCCTCGAAGAGATCCCAATCTCCATCAGGTTCCAAGAGAGCACGAGAGGGCGTGAACCAAGCTTCTCTCAAAGAAGCTCGCCGCGCTGGTTGGAGGAGAACGGAAAGCGTTTTTCGATCTTGATCCGAAAGATCGATACCGAGCCCCGCGACCTGATCGCTAAGGTCTCCGCCAAAGTTGGCTAGCTGGGCGGAAATGACTTCACGAACGTCTGGTTGTTCATCGTCTAGAAGTCTTAGTAAGTAAGGCAGGGTCGTTGTCTCGTTGCTCACAGAAATTACTTTATAAGGATGTCCTAACAATCGAGCGAGTCTGACCTGTGACTTTACCCCGTCATATTCCCGCGTTTCTCACGAGCAAAGGCGGTCGCGCCTATTTGTGGGCTCTTTGGCAGTGAGAGAAAATCTAGGAACCAGTTCTTTACCGCTCTTCTGCGGGATAAGCTTCCTTTGGAAATAGTCGATTCCACTTTTCCTGTAATCGAAGATCCGAATCCTCTTGAGGAGCGAGCGCGATCGCCTGCAGCAGATGATCACGTGCGACGGAAGGCCTCTTCGTTCGGTAAGCTGTTATTGCGAGTCGTTCCTGAATCCAGGCCTCTTGAGTGCGAAGCTGAGCAGCGACGAGAAAGTGGTGGTAAGCTCTTTGGAAGTCTTCTTCTTGGTAAAGCAACTGCGCGAGTAAGAGATTCGCTTCGGTATGGGTGGGCTGAATTTTTAGACATTGCGCGAGATGATGGTGAGCCTCTTCTGTATTGCCTTGCTGACTCAGAGTGAGTGCTTGGAGGTGGTGTCCACTTGGGTTTTGAGGTTGATGAGCGAGTATTTTTTGAGAAAGAGAGTCGAGGCTTCTCCAAGAACTCACTTGTGTGTGGGTGAGAAGAAGGAGGGGAAAAGCGAGGGCGAGGAGTAAACCAACGAGTAATTTTGGGCGATGCTGGAGAAGGCTGGTGATTCCGATTAGCAAACCTAACAGCGGAAGATAGAGATACCGATCTGCCGCTAGATGATTGCCTGCTCGAATGAGTCCGAGGGTGGGGCCGAGAGTTAAGAGATACCAGAGAAGTGCAGTTAGGAGGTAGGGCCGTAGTTTATATTGTTGTAGAATCACAGCGAGACCCGCAAGGCATCCTCCTGCGACAAGTAGAATTTGCTTGATGTTGAGTTCGGTTGGATCGGTGTAGTTGAGATGGAGTTCGAAAGGCCAGAGAAGGGAGCTGAAGCTGTGCTGGATCGCCCAGAACGCTCCCGCTACCCGTTCAAAGAAGTTTCGCCCATCATCAACTGCTTGGCCGCCTAGAGATTGAAAGTGAAGAGTAATGAAGACACTCACCAATGAAATACCGAGAAAGGGGATCTTCTCGAGATAGACAGATCGCGAACGAAGCGATCGCTGCAGAGGCCAGAGGTCAAAGACTAAGAGTAAAAGCGGGAGGACGAAAGCGATCGGTTTACTTAGCGTAGCCGCCACCGCAAGTAAGAGAGAGGCAATGAAGTAACGTTTTGCGGAAGTCTGAATCCAAAAGCAGTGTGAGAATAATGAGAGAGTGATGAAGAAAGTACAGAGAAGATCTTTGCGGCCCGAAATCCAAGCGACTGATTCTACCGAAAGCGGATGCCAAGCGAATAGGAGAGCACTCGCTAACGCTAAGACAGTGTTCTTGGTAGTGAAACGAAGAAGAAATGCCCAGAGCGTGGCGTTGATACCGTGCAGAAGAAGGTTGCAGAAATGGTGCAGAGCAGGGGAAGGAGAAACTCGGAAGAGAATCTGATGAGAGAGATCAGTTAAGGGGGTCCACAGATTAACGGTAGCGCTTTGGAATAAGGAAAACCAAAACGAAGGAGAGGCTAAGCTCTCTTGCGCGAGAGGATGAAGGTTGAGATAACTATGATCATCGTAATTGAGTGGGGAGAATGAAAAAGTCTGCCAATAAACAAAAAAGAGGCCAAGCCATAATAGGATCAGCCCCAGAGGGAAAAAATATTTTTGATCCATCGGCCAGAAGTCAGACTAACGCCTCCGCCGGAGAAGAAGAGAACAAATACCGATTAGTGTGACCGAAGTAGTAGATGGTTCGGGAATGGCGATGAGCTCAACATCAATGAGGAGGCGAGGAGCAACTTGTACGAAATTCGTTCCGGCCAATTGGCTTACATTCCCGTCGAACAGACCGTCGCTGTCGAGGAGAGCACTATCTACCTCATCGCCATTGATTGGGCCTAGACCGGAACCTAAGAAAACAAAATCCGTTCCCGAACCGTTTACGTTGGGTGCATCGAGAGTTACCGAAAAAATTTGGTCGGTGTTGAGATCTAACAGAGAATTAGGATTTTGGAAGTTAACGAGAGGCAAGAATTGACTTGGCGAATCACTCGCTAATACCGTGAAGGCGGCATCAGCAGTAGAAGGTACGGCTCCTGTTAGGCGGTTGATGTCTGCGGGAGTTACTCCATTTTGAGCATACACGTTGATCGGGGTGTCACCGTTGGCTTGGTTGTTATTACTGAGCTCGATAGATAAAGCGATATTTGTAATATTGTATTCGAATCCTGCTGGCGCGGCAGGTAAATTTGAAAGATTAAACGAAATTTCTGAACGAACGAGATTTCCGCCGAAATCTCGGCCAACTGATAGCGGCTGAAATCCGTTTGTGCCATTTACCGATCCGAAAGGATTGGTCGCCGCACCTGTAGCGGCGTTGAAGACGACATTAGTCGAAGCATTCGGAAAACCTTCTGTTTGACCATTACCTGCACTTGCTCGGGCATCAGAAAGCATTTCGCTACCATCTAAAACAAATCCATCTCCGATGATGAAGGTGGCGGAATGGGCAGAGGCTATGGGGAAGAAAAGTAAAAGCAGGGGGAGCTTCATAAGAGGGACCTTTACTATATAAGATAAAGATCTCCTGTCAATTAACTTTTATTTATTTTATTAAAGCGTTGATAGTAAACAACAAATGTTTTTCAAGCGTATGTTATAAGACTCCTTTGTAAGTAAATACTTTGCATCGGAGTTCTTTTTAAAAGCGTTCTCATCGGCTTTTGAAGAGAGCGCCTATTAGGTGTTTCTGTGTTTGGATAAGAAAAGCTGCTCTTTGTGACAAAGCTTACTGCTTATCAGGGGTCATTTCTTTGATGCGAATATTACGGTATTGGAGTTCAGCCCACTCTGCCTGTAAGCCAATGCGACCTTTTTCCAGTGGGATTCGCTCACCCGCTTCATTGAGTTGGGTGAAATTAAAAGTTTCCAAGACCACCTCGCCATTAAAAATGAAGGTAGCTTTCTCACTCCCATGGACGTGAATTTCCATTTCATTCCATTCTCCTTGAGGTTTTTCGACCCCGAGCTTGGTCTTTACTCCCTTGCCTGTTTTTTTCTCAGCGCCAGCTTTGTAACCAGAGGAACCACGAGGAGTATCTGCCCGTAAATCTTTCCCCAATACAAAAAGGTCTCCAGAGTGGAATCGTCCTGCCGCCTGCTTACCTGGTGGCTTGTCACCTGGAGATTCTCCAATCTGCATTTCTAATGAAAGTGGCCAGACCTTGCTGAGTTCTCCATGGACATGGAAGAGTAGACCGGCGTCACGGTCCCAATCTGTTCGGGGAGCAAAGCGCTTACCGAGCCAGCGATACTCCAGCTTGAGGATGTAGTGACTGTATTCTTTTTCGGTATTGAGGCAGTCGCTGATTTGCTTGGAGTCTGCCTCTTGTCCAGCATAGACGTGGATCGCTTTATCCGTTTCATTGACGGAAAAGGGCCCCCAGTCACCTTCGCCTGTGCTGCGTGCGGACTTCCAACCCTTAAGCGATTTTCCATCGAAGAGAGGGGCGAAGCCAGTTTCCTCTTCCGCAAAGAGGAGAGGAGTAAGGAGGGCTAAAATCAGAGGCAACGAAGTTCTATTTTTCATAATTCTCCCTAAGCATGATCTGTTTTCTTTGAAAAGCGAGGCTTGTAATGAGGTCCCGGGTTTGCGACTTCTCACAACCTCTTGAGAGGGGTCTTCTTTCTTTGAAAATTATCTATCCAGAACTTCCCGTTTCAGCACGGAAGGAAGAAATTCTGACTGCGATGAAGTCAGCTCAAGTCGTTGTGGTGGTGGGCGAGACTGGCTCGGGGAAGACCACCCAGTTGCCCAAGATGGCCTTAGAGTTAGCTCTCCTAGAAGGAAATCAAGGAATGGTGGGTTGCACCCAACCTCGCAGACTAGCGGCAACGAGCGTTGCCAAACGAGTGGCGGAGGAGCTGCAAGTGCAGCCGGGGCAAGAGATTGGGTATGAGGTTCGTTTCGATAAGCGAACAACTCGCGAGACCCAAGTCAAATTCATGACCGACGGTATTCTGTTAGCAGAACTCCAGAGTGATCGGTTTTTGCGAAAATATCATACTCTCATCATTGATGAGGCTCACGAGCGTTCTCTCAATATTGATTTCTTGTTAGGGATCTTAAAGCGCCTAGTTGAGCAGCGGACAGATTTACGAGTGGTCATTTCTTCCGCCACTCTCGATGCAGCTCGTTTTGCGTCCTTTTTTAATTCTACTTCTGATGAAGACCAAGGGAAAGCTTCTGCGAATGTTCCGATCGTTTCGGTGGAAGGCCGCACCTTTCCAGTGGAGGATTTCTTTCTTCCTCCACTCAGCAATGAATACTTAGCAGACCAGGTTGTGCGTGGGGTCGAGTGGGTTGATGCCTATGACCGCAGCGGCGATGTCTTGGTCTTTTTGCCCGGCGAGCGCGAGATTCGCGAGGCGGCCAAGGCCCTCGAAGATCGGAATTTTCGTGACACGGAAGTACTGCCTGTCTTTGCCCGCCTCTCGATGGGGGAGCAGCAACGCGTTTTCTCCCCCAGTCACCGCCGTCGTATTGTCTTGGCGACGAATGTAGCAGAGACTTCATTGACGATTCCTGGCATTGTCTACGTGATTGATAGTGGCTTAGCGCGGGTTAGCCGCTGGTCCCCGCAGCGGGGAATTCAGCGATTGCAGATTGAGCAGATTTCGCAAGCCAGCGCTCGTCAGCGACGCGGACGTTGTGGGCGAGTTCGGGAAGGAGTTTGTGTGCGGCTCTACGAAGAACTTGATCTCGAAGAAGCCGCCGAGTTCACCGATCCCGAGATTCGGCGCAGTTCTCTCGCAGGGGTGATCTTGAAGATGAAGTCCTTGGGCCTCGGAGAGATGGCTCATTTTCCCTTCGTCGATCCTCCTAATAGTAAGGCCATCAAAGAGGGGATGAAAACCCTTGAAGAAGTCGATGCTCTGTCCTCTATGCGAGCAAGCGGCGAGGAAACTCAGCATCGTAACGGGCATGGAGCTGGTCTTTCGGAGATTGGTTGGCGTCTTGCCAAGTTGCCTTTGGATCCTCGCTTGGGACGGATGTTAGTGGAGGCAGAGAAGAGGGGTGTGCTCGTCGAGCTGTTAGTTATCGTTGGTGGCTTAAGTGTGATGGACGTGCGAGAGCGTCCCGAAGGCAAGGAAGACGCCGCGCGGCAAGCGCAAGCCAAGTTTCGCGACAATCGTTCGGACTTCATTTCGTTTTTGAAGATTTGGAATGCTCTGCTGAAGGTCCGAGACGAGAAGGGGAGACTGCAGCGCAATCAACTCCGCAAGCTTTGTCAGAAAAATTATCTCAGCTTCCGACGTTTGGTGGAATGGGATCAAGTGGTTGGTGAAATAGCGCGCTCGTTTATTGGCAAGGGACCGCGGTTAGAAATTCGCAGGCAGGATTTCCAAGTGGAGGTCGGAGAAGCAAAAGGAGCTCGTAACCGGGCAGCAAAGTATTACAAAGAGATTCACTGTGCTCTCCTCGCCGGCATGCCTCGCTCGGTGGGGATGTGGGATCGCGAGGGAAAGGTTTACAAAGGAGTGGGGGGATTGAAGTTTGCGATTTTTCCCGGTTCTGGCCTTTTCAAAGAGAAGAAGCGTCCCGATTGGGTTCTCGCCTTTGAGCTCGTCGAAACTTCCCGGCTCTGGGCTCGCAAGGTGGCATGGATGAAGTCGGAGTGGGTCGAAGAGGTTGCGCCTCATCTCTGCAAAAAGCGTTACCATTCGCCGAATTGGGATGAGAATCAAGGAGCCGTTTACGGGAAGGAAACCGTTCTGTTAGGTGGTCTCACCGTAGTGCCGGGACGATCTGTTTTCTTCGGTCGAGTTTCCCCGAAGGCAGCTCACGAAGTGTTCGTGCGCGAGGCTCTGTTAGAGGGGAAGCTAGGAGGACAGATTCCTTGTCTTGATCGATTACAAGAAGTCAAGCGAGAGACCGAGGCTGCAGAGCGCAAGCTGCGTCGAGTGGGAGGACTCTGGATGGAGGAATATGCTTATGATTTTTTCTTTGCACGCATTCCCGTCGAAGCCACGACTGCAAAGGGTTTTCATAGTTGGCGGCGGACGGATCAGAATGAGGAGAAGATCATGATTTCACTCCGCGATGTGGTGTGGGAGGAGGGGATTGAAGGGAAGCTCATGCTCTTTCCAAATACCATTGAGCATAGTGGACGAGCTTGGAAGGTGGAGTATATCTGCGATCCCGAGGCCGAGGACGATGGCCTCATTTACGATATCGAGTTGGCGGAGTTGCCACACCTTCCTGATTACCTCCCCGGATGGGTTGTGCCCGGTCTGTTAGCCGAACGCGTCGAATTGCTGATTCGGAGCCTTCCGAAAGATTGGCGAATTCGCTTTCAACCTCTCAAAGAAACGACCGATGGTTTCCTGAAAGAGTGGACCGGTTGGGAGCCTCAGGTCGATCTGTTGGAGGCTCTCGGAGAGTATCTCAGTGGTCTCTGTGGGGTGATTATCGAGCCGGGGATGTTTGACCCCTCACGTCTGCCCAAGTGCTTGCGACCTGCTATTCGTGTCTACGACGAGAAGGGGCAGACTCTCGCTTTTTCGGAGAATGTTCGTGAATTGAAAGAGGAGTTAGCAGGTCTTCTCCGCTCTCGTCGCGAAGAGGCCGCTAATGAAGAGTGGGAGATGACCGGGGGCACTTTTTGGAGTTTTGGCGATTTGCCGGAAGAGATTGATGGGGTTTTTCCCGCCCTTGTTGATGAAGGAGAATCGGTAGGGACGCGCGCCTTCCTTGAACGCTCTGAAGCAGAGGAAAGCCATCGTGCAGGACTAGTGAGGCTCTTTTGGCTCGATCACGATCCTCTATTACGAGGTTATCTCAAACGTGGTTTTTTACGACCTCTTGCCAAATTGGTATTTGGTCCTCAACAGACGGAACCCCTCGATTGTCAAGTATTACGAGTTGCGGTTGAAGCTGCTTTTCGGAAAAAGGGTGCTGAGCTACCTCGCACGGCCGAGGAGTTTGCGGCGGCTTCCGAGCATGCGCGAGGATGGGTTTTGGATTCCGCGCGACAGATTGCGGAGGAATTAGAAGTGGCAGCAGAAATTTACGAAGAATCTAGTAAATGGTTGTTAGGGAAGCGAGATGAAAAACTCTACGTGGAGACGGTAGCGGATATGACCGAAGAGCGTGAGTGGCTGCGGCGTGATGATTTTCTGTGGAAAGCTGGATCTGGACGCGCCTTGCGCTTTGCGCGTTACTTCGACGCGATCGCGGAGAGAATGAAAAGGTTAGAAAGCCTACCCCTCGCTAAGGATGAGGAGAAGCGCCGGCAGTTAGACGATCTCTGGTTAGATTGGCTCAAGGAGTGGCGAACGAGACCAGAGGCGGTGCGTCTGTGGGAGGTTGGCTGGCTTCTCGCTGAGTGGCGGATTCAGCTTTTTGCTCCAGGCGTCCCTCGACAGGGGAAGGTGAGCCAAAAGCAGATTGCTAAAGCCTTGGGCGCAAAATTAGAATAAAAGACTTAGGTGACTTCTGCTTGTTAGAGCGACTTGTTAGAGCGTGAAGTGATCTCCGAGATAATATTTCTTAGCCTCAGGATCACTGGCAATGGTATCTGCGGAACCTTCGAGAATCACGCGGCCGTCGACTAAGAGGTAGGTCCGATCTGTGATGTGAAGGGTTTCTCTGACATTGTGATCAGTGATGAGCAGCGCTAGGCCATCCTCGGCTCGCAGTTGGGTGATGATTTTTTGGATGTCTGCGACGGCACGGGGATCGACCCCTGAGAAAGGCTCGTCAAGGAGGAGAATCTTAGGGTCGGTGCACAGTGCACGCGCGATTGTGAGACGCCGTTTTTCACCACCTGATAGCGTGATAGCGAGGGATTTGCGAATATTGGTGATGCCGAAGCGCTCCATGAGGTGATCCGCCTTTTCCTTGCGTTCTTTTTTGTTAAGTCCTTTTTGGGCTTCTAACACCGCAAGTAGATTCTTCTCTACTGAGAGCTTGCGGAAGATCGATTCTTCCTGAGGGAGGTAACCTAAGCCTGCACGAGCGCGGCGGTGGATGGCCTGTCGAGTGACGTCCTTGCCATTGAGGTGAACGGAACCTGCATCGGGTGGCACGAGACCAGCTACCATATAGAAGGTGGTCGTTTTACCCGCGCCGTTAGGGCCTAACAGTCCGACGATTTCACCGGGTTTAACGTATAGAGCCACGTTTTCCACCACTGGCCGTTTACCGTAACACTTGCGCAGTCCGTTAACGTCGAGGATGCGATCAGGTGAGGGTTGTTCCTTACTCTTAGCAGCCATGAGTTTTACTTTTTGAAGGGAAGATTTTTACCGCCAATTTTCCACCCGTTAGGGGAGGTATGGGCACTCATCGTTTCGCCAGCTAGTTCGATACGAACGGAGGCATTGGCATTTTCGGCTTGGAGATGGAGTTCGAGGTCTCCCTTTTTAGTCCAGAAGGTTGGTTGACCATCTTTCAAGATGAGTTCTTTTTTCTTATCATCATAGAAGGCGGTCGCGGCGGAAGCTTCTACGGGATTACCGTTCTTATCCACACCGCTGAAGTGGATGCCTCCACTAGCGACGAGACTTTTGACTTCAGTGAGATTAAGCTTTGGGCCACTATCGGAATTCTCTTTCTTTTCTTCTCCTTCTTTTTTCTCTTTGCTGGGCTCGGAGAGGAAGAAGACTTTAATTTCCTCTTGAGCTTTGAGGGTGAAGCGAGATTCGTTGACGACCACGTTGCGTAGCAGAACAAGAAGGTTTTCGTTGCCATCGAAGAAGCAACCGCCATCGCAATGGATTTCGAGATCGGGATTTTCCAGTGGGGGCCTGACCTGCGAGGGAGGATTTGCGGGTGGAGGGTTCTGGATGAGGAGATTGAGTGATTTGGAATCGACGTCTTCGGAGAATTGAGCCAGCCGTAGGTTAGCGATTTCGACGTCCTTTTCATGAGCTTCGGCCGATTGAGTGACTTCGGTTTGTTCGGATTGGATTCGAGGACTACTTGGGGTTGCTTGGCGAGCGACCTCTAGGAGACGTATCGTATTAGGAGGTTGGTAGGACGAGGGACTCAGCGTCGCGAGACTGCTCGCAACTAGGAAGGCGTGAACGGGAGTAGGCATGTCGGAATGGTAGGCGGTTTTGAGCTGATAGACTTTGCAGTCGACGGGTCCGAAGAGGAAGCCTCGCTGGGTATCGAGGTGAAACACTCCTCCATTTCCCATAAGAGAGAACTTGGGGCTACGAGCGGTGATGGATTCTTGCACGGAAAGCACTCCCGGGGTGAGGCGGTAGCGTGCTCGCTTCATATCCACCGAGATGTCACCGCCAGTCTGCTCGGAATTCATGCGGAGCTGAATCCCGGTGCAATCCACCATGATGGGTTGGCGGTTGTTGACGGGCTCCCCGTCAGCAAGGATTTCCATCAAGTCCGCCTTCAGGTAGGCTACTCGTCTACGATTAGAATCGTAGCGAGGAATGGTGACGTCGCTTAAAGTGCTATTGAGAGGGAGGACTTCTAAGGTCGGGCCAATATCATCTCCGCTAGCAGGGAATAGGACCCCGGCTAGTAAGCTTAGTGAGATGGGAAGAATTGATTTCAAACTTTAAGCGCGTTTTGGATCGCAAGAAGTGAACTGAGAACTGTCTCCAAAGTATCGAGTGGGACTTGGTTGGGACCATCGGAAAAGGCATTCGGGGGGTCGGCGTGAGTTTCCATGAAAACGCCGTCCACTCCAGTCGCTACTGCAGCTCGCGCAAGGACTGGAGCCAGTTCGCCATCTCCACCAGTAGTAGTGCCATCTCCGCCGGGTCGTTGCACCGAGTGAGTGGCATCGAAGATGACGGGCACGCCTTCTTGGCGCATCCAGTAGAGAGAGCGCATGTCGGTCACGAGATTATTATAACCGAAGGTGGTGCCTCGTTCGGTGAGAGTGAATTTTTCGCAACCAAAGTGGCGCATCTTTTGGACGATATTTTTACAATCCCAAGGGGCGAGGAATTGCCCTTTCTTAATGTTCACTCCACGACCAGTTTTGGCGGCGGCTTCTAACAAGT
The DNA here is from genome assembly GCA_937949965.1 of uncultured Roseibacillus sp. Classification (GTDB taxonomy): domain Bacteria; phylum Verrucomicrobiota; class Verrucomicrobiia; order Verrucomicrobiales; family Akkermansiaceae; genus Roseibacillus. The sequence goes on along the minus strand of CALFBF010000098.1, from coordinate 24,206 downwards.
CCGTTTGCCGACAGAGGAAGGCGGGAATCTGGAGGAAGTCGATATGCTCAGCCGCAATCTCGGCATCTTCCGGGGTGTGGACATCAGTCGTCACTGGGACGCCGAGCTCTTTTCCAATGGCTCCGAGGAGGGCGCATCCTTCCTTGACCCCTGGGCCTCGATAGGAATCGGCGGCGGTGCGATTGGCTTTGTCGTAAGAGGCTTTGAAGAAGAAGGGGATTCCCAATCGATCAGAGATCGTCTTGATCTCGCGCGCCATTTGCCAAGTGAAGTCCTCAGACTCAATGGCACAAGGACCGAGGATGAAAAAGAGATCGTCGCCTCCGAGAGTGACGTTTTGGATGTTAAAGGAGTTCATGCGTCTTCGTTGTTTCCGAGTTCACCTTTTTCGGCGGCTTCGAGCAGAGTTACGATATTTTTCACGGCTTTATCGAGGAATTCTTGCTCTTCTTTCACGAGGTTCCCTTTTGTCTTGGCTTGCATCATTTCGAGGGAATCGAGCACGCTTTGTGCGGCGCGGATATTGGTCGAAGTCTGCCCTGTGGCAGGATTGGGAATTTTTCCTAAAAAGAGCCCTGCATTCTGTGCTTGGAAGAGCACGAAGTCCATAAATCGCTTGTCGAGAGTGTCTGCCATTCGTCTCGAAACGATGGCTGGTGAAGATTCCGCTGTCGAGCCGTCATTGCAGCTTGCCCTCAGACGATGAGGCGAACGCTATAGCCCTGGGAGCTGGGATTTGGCGAGTTCTTCTTCAATAATAGCTTCGCAGAGTTTGATCTGCTCTTGGCGTCGCAATCGGGCTTCGGCGGCGAGCTCTTGCAGACCGTCAACATCATAGAGGTAAACTTCGTCGATCTCTCCCACTGCGGGGTCGATATCGCGTGGAACCGCAATGTCAACCATGAGGAGGGGGCGGTACTTCCGCTTGCGGCGCACTTTTTCGATGTGAGCAGGTCCGATGACGTGGTGGGGGGCTCCGGTCGAAGAAATGATGATGTCGACCTTCTTGAGAGACTCTTCCCAATCATCAAAGCGGATAGCCGAGCCTCCCATTTCCGCCGCGAGGTCCACCGCCTTATCGTAGGATCGATTGGTCACAAACATACTATGGGCTCCTCGCGAGAGGAGTGATTGGGCGGTGGTGCGTGACATTTCACCTGCCCCGATGACCATTACTTGGGAGTCTTTGAGGTGGCCAAAAATCTTTTCTGCTAAATCAACGGCCACACTTCCCACCGAAGTTTGGCCTTCCTGAATACCGGTCGAGTTGCGCACTTTTTTGCCGACGGAGAAGGCTCGTTGAAAGAGGCGGTTGAGCACTCCGCCCGTGACGCCTGCTTCGAGGGCAGCTGCGTAGCCTTTTTTCACTTGGCCGAAAATTTCGGTTTCTCCCAAGACCATGGAGTTCAGTCCGCTGACCACTCGGCAGAGATGCACGGCGGCTTCGCGAGCATGCTTTTCGTAAAAGTGCTCGTCGGTGGCGACTCCAAAGCGATTCTGCAAATGATCCGCAAGCGTCGTGGCAGCTTCTTCTAGGGAGTCTGCGGCAAGATAGAACTCAGTGCGATTGCAGGTCGAGATCACGACTCCTTCTGAGATCGGTTTGCCCTCCACCAAAGCACTGGATTCGATCCCGAGATGAGTATTGGCAATCGAGACCTTCTCGCGCAGTTCAACGGGCGCAGTCTCGTGATTAAGGCCTAGGCAGAAGAGTTTCATCGAGTTGTTAGATGAGACCAAAGGCCAGGAGTGAAATACCAAAGAGGATGACCGAGGAGAAGGCAATCTGGCGAGGAGGGAGTCCACGCACGTAGGTCACGGAAACAAAAACGGCATAGGCTAACCAGACGATGCCTGCGACGATGAGATGTCGGTTGACTTCAAAGCTCGGCGCGAGAAAGCCGGCGATGATCCCGATGGTCAGGATGAGGAGGCCAATGATGAGGAGTCGCTTGGTGGAGTCGATTAGATTGTGGACGGAGGGAAGGTTGTTAAAGAGGCCACTCGTAAATTTTTTCTCTTTGAGCAGCTTATCGAGAATCACGAACATAACACCGGAGACTGCCGCTAGCGCGAGAGCTCCGAAGGACAAGACCGAGAGTGCGGCATGTGTTTCTCGCCATGATTGTGTGCTATCAACCCGAGTCGGTTGCTTACTCATCATGCCAGGAATTAGAGCGATGGCTTGGAGAGTAACTACTACTGGAGCCGTGAAAAGGCCCAGTAGTGAAAGGCGATAGGCCGCCCCGACCAAGAGGTAGAAGAGAACGAGAGACCACGAGAGAAAGATCAGGATTTCTCCGGTATCGCAGAGAGGACAGGCTCCACGGACATCTCCTCGCAACCCGAGAGCCATGAGCTGGACAATGAAGGTCGCGCCGAGGAGAGGGAGAGTCAGTCGGTTACGCGCGCCACTGGTGATTGAACGCCAAGCATTTGCCGCGGCAAAGGCAGCGAAGGCAGTAGCGAGAGCGATGAGCCAGCGTTCAATCATAGCTTAGGAAGGAAGAGGTGGTATGTAGGAGCGGTTGTTCTTTGACCAGTAAAGACCGCAAGAAAAGATAAGCGATGTTACGGAGATCGAAAGCGACTTTTATCGCCCCTTTTCTGGAAGTGTTTGAGCAGTTTGACTTTTATAACGAGTTCACTTGCAGGGTGGTAACGAGGTTATGAGTTTTTCCCGGAGGAGTGATGCGGGTATCCTGACGGGCGTTGGTGGCCTCGATGCAGACAAAGTCGCGGTAGGCTTCGTTAGGGAGATCGGCAAGAGCCGTCGCTTTTGCTAACCAAGGGTTCCAGACCACAGTCGAGAGTGAGCCTTCCTTGCCGACCACGATTCGCCGCTGCCATTTCTCGTCGATAAGTTCGACTTCGTTGCCGGTGCCGGAGTAGATGCGATCGACTTCACCCTCCACCCGCAGTTGTTCTTGGGATTGGATCTCTTCGCGAGTTGGGGAAACGGTGGTGTCCAGATAAGGAGTATTTTGAAGACCTGTTAGATAAATTTTTTCCACATCAGAGACGGCGAGATAAGTATGCAGAGCACCACCGACCGGGATATTTTGCGAGGAGAGATTAGTAGTCTCTAGCGAGAGACGGCAGGTCTTGCCTAGGGTGAAAATTGCAGTGAGATGATAAGGGAAGGGAACATGCTCTGCAATCGCTGGGGTAACGGGCAGAGCGAGCCGGATGGTGGCCACGCCTGCTTCAACGGTAGCAGACTCCAAGGTCCAAAAGCGATTCCGCGCCACTCCGTGTGAGGGATGTTGCTCGGGAGCGGTGGGATGAGCGTTGAACCAAGGCCAGCAAATGGGGACCCCGCCTCGAATGGCCTTTCCTTCCCGATAGACGGATTCTGGCGAATTAAAGATGACTGGCTGAGAGGAGTGGGCAGGCTTCCAATGCGTGAGGTGAGCTCCATGTAGTGCGACGGTAGCGGAGCAGAACGCAGTCTCGATCTGGTAAGCTGGATAACCTTCCGCGAGCGAGATGGCGGTGATTTCTGAGGGAAGCGAGAGACTCATCGCCGTTTCCTTACGCTGAATTTGAGGGAATCTCAATGGTTTGCTGTCGGATTACTTACGGGAGTAGGAGAATCCCGTTGGGAATGAATGAATCGTGGGGTGAAAGATGAAGGAAATTTGAGTGCCACGTTGGGCGTGATGTGTTCTTCTCCACTCATGACTGATTTGGACCACGTTGCCGCTGCCGTGCGGGATGTCACTGATTTTCCGAAACCGGGAATTCTTTTCAAAGACATCACCCCCGTTCTAGGCGACGCCACTCTCTTCCAAAGCTGTATGAAGCTGCTCGCTGATACTGCTAGTGGCGAACGCATTGACAAGGTGGTCGGTATCGATGCTCGTGGTTTTATTTTCGCCGCAGGCGTGGCGCAAAATTTGGACGCCGGATTTGTTCCGGTGCGCAAGGCAGGCAAGCTCCCGTGGACTACTCGGCAGATGGCCTACACTCTAGAGTATGGCGAAAGCGTTGTCGAGATTCACGAAGACGCGGTGAAGCCCGGTGAGAAAGTTCTTCTCGTCGATGATCTGCTAGCGACCGGAGGCACTGCTGCCGCAGCCATTAAGCTACTGCGGGCCCTCGAGGCCAATATCGTAGCCGTTTCTTTCCTGATCGAACTCGAGGGTCTCCAAGGCCGCGAAAAATTAGGGGAATCAATCCCGGTCCATTCTCTTCTTAAATACTAAACGACGACTATGTCTTTCGAAAACTACAGCCAAAGCCTACTCCGTTACCCTGAACTTGGGTTCAGCCTCGATCTTTCTCTTATGGAGATTTCCGCCTCCTTTCGCGAGGAAATGAGTACTAAGATCACCAAGGCCCATACCGATATCAAAGCTCTCGAAGCGGGCGAAATCGCGAACCCTGACGAAGGCCGCATGGTTGGGCACTACTGGCTACGTAATCCCGATCTGGCTCCCAATGATCAACTGAAGCGTGAAATCACAGAGCCGCTTGCTCAGCTCAAAGACTTTGCCGCTAAGGTCCTCACTGGTGAGATCAAAGCTCCCGGAGGCTCGCACTTTCAGAACCTCCTCATTATCGGAATCGGAGGCTCTGCTCTGGGACCGCAACTCATCGAGGAAGCTCTTGGTGCAGGTTCATCGGTAGTGACTTACTACTTCGATAATACTGACCCCGCAGGCATCGACCGCACTTTGGAAAAAATCGGCACCGACCTCGATAAGACTCTCGCACTGGTGATCTCCAAGTCTGGTGGCACCCCCGAGACTCGCAACGGGATGTTAGAAGCCAAGGCCGCATACGAAAGCCAAGGTCTCGACTTTGCTAAGCACACCGCCGCGATCACCGGTGAGGGCTCCAAGTTATACAACTTCGCCAAGGAAGAAGGTTTCGTCGAAATCTTCCCCATGGAGGATTGGGTCGGTGGTCGGACCTCCGTCATGTCTACTGTGGGTCTCGTCCCGATGGCCTTGCAGGGCATCGATATTGATGAGCTGATCGAAGGTGCTGCTGCGATGGATGAACTTACCAGGCAGGATTCTAACAACGCCGCCATGGAGCTCGCGCTCGCCTGGTATCACGAGGGGAATGGTCGTGGAGAGAAGGACATGGTCGTGCTTCCTTACAAAGACTCTCTCATGCTGATGTCCAAGTATCTTCAGCAGTTGGTGATGGAGTCTCTCGGTAAGGAGAAGGATCTCGATGGCCGAATTGTTCATCAAGGCATTGCGGTCTATGGAAATAAAGGTTCTACCGATCAACATGCCTACGTCCAACAGCTCCGTGACGGAGTTCATAATTTCTTCGCGACCTTCATTGAGGTGCGCAAGCCACGTTCGGGCGAGTCGATTGAGGTAGAGGAGGGGGTGACTTCGGGTGATTTCTTACAAGGATTCTTGCGCGGCACTCGCGCTGCTCTCTACGAGAGTGGTCGTAGGTCGATCACGATTTCTATCCCTGAGGTTACGCCCTACACTGTAGGTCAGCTCATTGCTCTCTTTGAGCGTGCGGTGAGCTTTTATGCCTCTTTGGTGAATATCAATGCCTACCACCAACCAGGAGTAGAAGCCGGTAAGAAAGCGGCTGGAGTCTTCCTTGATTTGCTCAAGAAGGTGAAAGGGGCTCTTGCCGAAGAACCAACTGATGCCACTGCTATTGCCGCTCAGACGGGAGGTGACGCCGAGGCGGTCTATCATTGTCTCACCCATCTTGCTGCCAGTGGTCAGGCTCGTCAGGTGCTGGGTGCTAGTCCGAGTCAGGACCAGTTTGCGAAGGCGTAGTTATCTCTTCGCTGAATTTGCTAATGGAGGGGAGAGGGGCGAGCCCTTTCCCCTCTATTTTTTTTAACCCTGTTAGGATTTGATGAGTTCTAACTTGAAGGGATAGCGAGCAGCGCCATTCCACTCCATCACGTAGATGTTGCCTTCTTGATCAACCATCAGATCGTGGACGTGGAGAAAGACAGAATGCATCTGGTGCAGAGGCTGTAGGGTGTCTCCGTCGTAAGTAGGCTTACTGCCGCCGGGAGCGGAAAGAACCTTGTTTGTTTTGCGATCGAGTACGGCGACAAAACCACTTTTAGGCAGGCGTTTTCCAGTCTTAGGGTGCTTAGACCAGCAGACTCCGGTGTAGATATAGTCACCGTGAAAGACGGCTTGACCAGCGTAAGCTCCTGGAATCTCGATGGTGTCGAGGTAGTCTCCTTCAAGGGTGAAACGCTTGAGTTGGTTCTGATCGCGTGAACTAATCCAGAGAATTGGGTTTTCGGGATCGGAATGATCGAGCGAGATTCCGTGCCCATTCGAGATGTCATCGGCTTTCCCTTTCTGGCGACCACCCCAATGGCGGATGAGTTCGCCTTCGAGAGTGAAGTGAAGCACGCGGTTAGTTGAGTAACCGTCGATGACGATGATTTCATTATTATTGGTCACCGCGACATCACAAGGACTGTAGTAAGTCCCTTCTTCTTCGATCCCGAGGTCAATAGTGGATGGGAGAGTGCGGACCAATTGGCCTTCTTTGGTAAGGAGGTTGACCGAGCCCGTTTTCTTGGTGGGTTCTCCTTTGGCGCTGAATTCCCAGCCGCAATCGACATGCACGATCAGCTCGCGGCCATCCTTATCTTTCACCAGATCGATGCCGTGGCCTCCCTTGAGCCCGGTGCCAAAGCTGCGCACGTAGCTTCCGTCTGGCTTGAGCACGATGATCGCATTTTTGGGGTGGTCGGTGACGAGGTAGAAGAAGCCATCCTCGCTGGCCACCATCGCATGGGCATTGATCACGGGAGCCACTTCGCGATCCACTTTGGCCCAGTCACGGATGACGCGGTAGCGCAGGCCGTTGTGTCCAAGGACTTGTTCTTCTTCCGTCAATGGGCGTAGGGTTTCGGTTGGTTGGAACTGGGCGGTGAGAGAACCAAGCGAAAGAGCGAGCAGGTGGGTTACAAGTCGTGTCATGGAGGCAGCAGTCTGTGAATTTGTGACGCCATGGGCAAGTCGTGAGGGATGAATTTCGAGAGCTTGCCTCATTCCGCATTTGGCCGCACCTTTCTCAGAAAGGATGACTGCACAATACGAGACCAAGCCAAGCGATCGGGCAGGGATGCCTCCTGGGGTGCCCCATATTATCGGGAATGAGGCAGCGGAGCGCTTCTCATTTTACGGAATGAAGGGGATTTTGGTCGTCTTTATGTCCCAGTATCTCCACCTCATGGGCGAGACTCCAGGGGTCGCCATGGAGCAGACCACGGTCTCATCTCATTACCATCTCTTTAATTTTTGGGTTTATATCACGCCTTTGTTGGGTGCTCTCATTTCAGATTTTTTCTTTGGAAAATACCGCACCATCATCACCCTATCTCTCGTCTATGTCGTGGGCCATGGTGCTCTGGCACTGATGGGGTGGACGGGGGATGCCAAGACTTGGCTCTTTGTGGGTTTAGCTCTCATCGCGATCGGTTCGGGTGGCATTAAGCCCTGCGTCTCAGCGCACGTCGGGGATCAGTTCGGGGCTAATAATGCTCATCTTCTCCCTAAGATTTTTAATTGGTTCTACTTCTCGATCAATTTGGGAGCGATGATTTCTATCCTGCTTACTCCTTGGTTGTTAGAGTGGTATGGTCCTCATTGGGCTTTTGGGATTCCGGGGGTTTTGATGGCCTTGGCCACTTTTATCTTTTGGCTGGGGAGAAAACGTTTCGTCCACATTCCTGCCGGGGGAATGCAGACCGCTCGCGAGCTCATCAGTCCTACCGGGCTCACGTCCATCGCTCGTATCCTACCTCTGTTTCTATTCGTCGCCGTTTTTTGGGCTCTTTTTGATCAGACTGGTTCTACCTGGATTTTCCAATCCCAAGACATGGATCGCCGTTTCCTCGGGCAGGAGTGGTTGCCGTCGCAGATTCAGTCCGTGAATTCGCTCTTCGTCCTGACCTTGATTCCGCTCTTCACTTATCTCGTCTATCCCGCAATTTCACGAGTCTGGCCTCTCACTCCTTTGCGAAAGATCGGGATTGGCCTCTTCATCATGGCACTCGCCTTCGTCTTAGTGGCCTTTGTTCAGGTCCGGATCGATAGCGGGGGACGTCCCAATATCGGATGGCAGTTAGTTGCCTATCTTTTTCTCACCATCTCGGAAGTCATGGTCTCGATTGTGGCGCTAGAGTTCGCCTACACCCAGGCTCCCAAGACGATGAAGTCCATCGTCATGAGCCTCTTCCTAGCTGCAGTAGCCCTCGGTAATCTTTTCACTGCGGGGGTCAATGCCTTCATCAAGATCGAGACTCCATACGACAAGGTCTCCAAGCTGGAGCAGACCGCTGCGGGCGGGAGTATCCGGATCAAAGATTTCCAACAGGCAGGCTTTGATCAGAAATTTGGAACCGCAGATGACCTCTTGTTAGAGGATGGTGGGATCACAAGCCTTGCCACTGATTCGTTAGAGAGCGTCGTCGGTTTATTTTCTTCATTCGAGAAAACTTTCCCAAGCGACGAAGAAGGGAACCAGCTTCTCAAGGGCCAAAAGGACCCTTGGGGGCGACCATTATCCTATGAGCGGTTAAACTCCCTTACTGCTCGCATCGCCTCAGCTGGTCCCGACGGCAAGGCGAAGACCAAGTGGGACCTCGGAGTTCTCTTAAGCCTTCCAGAGCCGACTTCCGTCAAAGGAAAATCTTGGAGTGATCGTTTCCGACCAGAGGAGCCGTGGTTAGCGAAACGAAAGCGGGAGCTCGGGCTCGCAAAAGAAAAGACCGCCGGAGATAAGCAAGAATATCCCTTCACCGTCACTGCCTACGCGGGCGGAGGCACTCGGTTAGAAGGTGCTTCTTACTTCTGGTTCTTCGCTGGTCTCATGCTCCTCACTGCCATCGTTTTCATTCCCTACGCCCTCCGTTACCGAGGAGAAACCATTCTTCAGAGTTAGTTGGGGAAACGAGTCGTAAGGAAAGAAGTCACTGTTTCCTGAAATTCCAAGTAGTCAGTGCGCGAAAATTGAGGCACCTTCTGGGGGTAAAAGACGATGGCATTTCCGGAAACTACTTGGACCGTATTAGCAGAAGCGACTCTCAATGGAGAAGAAGGAGGTCAGGCCGCTCTGGCAGAAATCTGCGAGAAATACTGTGAACCAGTCGATGCTGCGATCCGCTTCCGAGGCGTGCCCGAGGACCAGGTGCAAGATCTCCGGCAGGACTTTTTTGTCTTCCTGATGAAGGGCAGTTTTTTCCGCCGAGCAGACCCAAAGCTAGGAAAGTTTCGCAGCTTTCTACTCCATGCTCTGCGCAACTTCTTAATCGATGAGAGCCGAAGAGCTACTGCGGCAAAGCGGGGAGGTAAGCTCCAACGTGTCGAGCTTTTCGAAGAGTCAGCCTTTCTGGAAGAAGACGGTCTCCGTTTCGATCTCGCTTGGGCGCAGAGTCTTTATAGTGCCGTTTTGGCCTCGGTGAAAAAAGAGGTAGTCGCTAAGCGTGGGGAACAGGGTTGGGAGATTTTACGAGGATTCCTCACCGGGGCTGGTGCGGGAATGAGCTATGTCGAGCTTGCTGAGAAGCTCGCGTGCACGGAAGGGGGAGCCAAGACCGAGGTCTCTCGTTTGCGTGCTAAATTCCGCGAGAAACTGCGCTACGAGGTGAAGCAGATCGTGAGCGCTCCCCACGAGATTGATGAGGAATTGACCTATCTTCGCAGTGTGATGAGTAAGATGTGGGGAACGAGTAATGAATGATGGCTGGTAGCGAGAGCGACTGGAAGATGATGACGGAAGTCTTTGCCGAGGCTTCTACAGATGAGGGCTTTTCTCCCGAGGGCTTCGAAATCATTGAAGAACTCGACCGGGGTGGAATGGCGGTGGTTTACCTCGCTCGTCAGCTCAATCCTCCTCGTGATGTTGCTCTGAAAATGATTCTTCCTCGCTTTGTGGGCGAGGAAGAGGTTCGTGAACGCTTTCGGCGTGAAGGGCAAGCGATGGCTGCTCTCGATTACCCTAATGTCCTTCCCGTCTATCAGGTCGGGGAATGGGATGGACTCGTTTTTTTGGCGATGAAACTCGCTCGCGGAGGTACTCTGCAGTCACGCCTCAGCGAAGGGCTACCTGAGATCAGCGAGGCCGTCAATTGGGTCATGACGGCGGGGAAGGCTGTTCACTTTGCACATCAACGCGGGGTGCTTCATCGCGACCTAAAGCCCGGAAATCTTTTGTTTGATGAAGGGGGGACGATATACGTGGGGGACTTCGGGGTCGCGAAGCTCGAGTTTACTCGTGATAATAATCTAACCCGCACTGAGGCAATCGTGGGAACTCCTAACTACTTAGCACCGGAAGTGGCAGCAGGGACAGATGTTGGCGGCAGTGTGCTCGCGGATCTCTACGGACTGGCCGCTGTTCTCTACGAATGCCTCACTGGTCGCCGACCTCATGATGGCGCAGAGAATTTGGCGGCTCAGCTCAGATTAGTGGTGGATGAGGACCTAACAGCGATTCGCAAACTGCGTCCCGAGATCCCACGTGACCTTGCTCTTGTTTGCGAAAAGGCCTTGGCCAAAAAGCCGGAACATCGCTACCGCACGGTAGCCGAATTTACCGATGATTTGAGGCGTTGGCGTGAAGGGATGGTGGTCTCAGCACGTTCGACTACGCTGGCAGAGAGGGCTTGGCGCTGGGCTCGGCGCCACCCTTTACCTTCCTTTCTCGCTGCTAGTTTAGTTTTAGTCGCGCTCACCGGCGCAGTGACCGTGATGAAGACCTCCGCTAGTCGTGGAGAGGCTCTTCATCGCTCCCTCATCGAGCAGGCGAAGGGGGAGCACCTCAAGAGGACACCCGGCTTTCGCAAGCGCACCTTTGCCCTCTTACAGGAGGCTGGTAAGCTCAAGGGAAGCACTCGCTTACGAGAAGAAGCCGTTGCCGCAATGGCCTACTGGGATGTCGCGGAGGAGAGCCAGCCTTGGGAGCCTATTGTTAATGCCGGCCCTTATGAGATCATGCCTTCCAAGGATGGGGTGCGTTTGTTAGATAAAGAAACAGGGGAGGAGCAATGGTTTATTCCTGGTGGAGTGCTGCGTTGCACTCCGGTCTGGTCTCCTGATGGACGCTTTCTGGCTCTGGTGCGTGGTGATCGAATGGAGATTGTTATCTACGATGTGAATCGTAAAAAGCGGTTCTCTGATATCGACGTCACGGACTGGCCCGAGTCTCTTTACTTTGAACCTCAAGGAGGAGTGCTCCGCGCGGTCTTTCGTGATGGCGAGGCGAGCCTGTTAGATATTCGAGGAACTGTTTTGCTGGATAACTTTCGAGCGCAAGAAACCCTGGTGGGGCCGATCGGAGTCACTGCGTGGCGAGGCCAGCATCTCACCCCGCTAGAGGCTAATCCCTATGGAGGAGAGCTGTCTAAGGATGAGAAGTATCTTCTCACCCGGAGTGCCTTAGGAATTCAGATTTGGGATGTGGGGGAGAGAAGAGCAACGGGATTTTACGAGGTTGGTAATCAGTTAGTGGACGCTCCTACAGACGCTTGGTGGCTGGGTGAGAAGAAGATCTTACTACAGGTTCCGGGTGCCCTCGAAACGCTGAATATTGACTCTCAGGGCCGTCTGTTGGCGCCCGTTAAGTTACAAAGAGTGCCTGGAACTCGTGTTGAGACTGTCTTTGATAACGGGGATTGGTTGGTGACGGTTCGCGATGAGGACGGAGAGGAGGTGCTTGAGCTTTGGCCAGGAGGAGATTTTGAACAGGCACGAGAGCTCGATAAAACAATGAATTCTTTCGACGCGCTCTCTCAAGGAGTTTCTCAACCTAGTACTGCTACAGTAGTAGTAGATGACTGGTGGCTCACCTTGCCGGAGGGCGAGGAAGTGCTTCAAGTATTCCTCTGCCCAAAAAGGGTGGTCGTTCTAACCAAGGATTACCAAATCTATGATTGGAACTTGTCCCTCCTTGCTCGCAGCCTCCGAGAAGTGGGGCTGTTAGAGGAAGAGAAGTGAGTGTTAGAATTTCCAACCCAGAGAGAAGCCATAGAGGTTACGCGCCGGGGCACTGAGCCCATTAGTGACCTCGGTGTATGTGTATTGAGTCTTGAGAAGGAGGTCGGGAGTGATTCGCCAACCCAGAGCAAGTTCTGCTCGAATGATGTCGGGGTTCCAAGGCACTTCAGCACCTGATGGTCCGGTGATTTCATTCGAAACAGTTTGTCCAAAACGGCCTGCAAACCAGAGACCTGGTGCCGCTTTGTAGCGAGCTTGCACGTAGTAGCTAAAGGTCTGTAGATCTTCCGCTAGGGTTCCGTAATTTGCAAAGAAGGCTTCTCCTGAGATGATCCAATCCCGGTGAGACCAGCGTAGATCTGCACCGACGAGTGTTTGGTTGAAGGCGTTACGGGTAAATTGTGACGGCGAGTCAGCATTGAGATAAGGGCCATGACTAGCCGAGAGTCCGAGAGCCCAATCGACGCTTGGGCTGTAACCAATGCGTCCCGATACCGTCGGTTCACGGAAATCTCCTTCGCCAAAGTCCCACTGATCTGGGGTAGAGCCGAGGAAGGTGTTCTTGACCTCGAGAGCGTAGTCGATTGCGCCGTAGTTTCCGAAAGCGCCTAGGCCATTTGAATAAGCAGGTCCCCAGATGAGGGCTGACCAATTGGTTTTTCCTTCGTGGAGAGTTGGGCCCGGGGTGTTAGCGCGGTTCTCAATGGCAGCAGGGGAATGTTGGAGGGGGGTGTTCGAGTTGACCCCTACAATGGCGGCGTAAGGTAGCGGAGCGAGCAGAAAGGGGTCATCGTGGAATTGATGATTCTGCACCCAGTTACCGACAAGAGTGGGGAACTTACCTATTTGTATGTTTAAGCGATTGTCTCCAAAGGGGCGATAGCGAGCGATGAGCTGATCGAGACGAACTTGGCCGTCTGGTCGAGTGCCGGCATCAAAGCCGCGATCTGCTCGCAGCAACCCTCTAACAAGAAAGTATTCCGATGGTTGGTAGTCGAAATCGAGCGAGACCCTTGGAGCGTATAACACTCCGTCGTCGAATTCCAGAAAAGCAGCCGGGATGTCTTCAGAGACCCACAAAGTCTGCTCAATACTACCACCGATACGGAAATCTTGCCCGAGGAGAGATTTCGTTAAGCAGAGTAGAGAACAGAGAAAGACAAACCTCATTTTTGCGGGAAAGAGATTGCGACGGTTTTTGGAGAGGTGATTTCGATAGGGATTTTCCAAATCGTTTTCCGATCAATCTGGGCCATAAGGGTGTATACTCCATTCGGAATCTGAGGCAGCGAGAAGCGGCCAGTCTCGTCTGTTACGGTGTAGAATGGGCTGTCGACGACTACGATGTTAGCCCTCATGTGCTCATGGATTTCGCAATGCAGAGCGATGAAGCCTGCCTTATCGAAGGTGACACTGGGAGCTGGGCGTTCCCCTGGCTTGTAACGGCCTAAGTCGAAGCGCTTGGGGCGAGAGAGGGAGTAGATGTTGTGATAATCAGGATCGCGGTTAGGGAAGGTAATGGTTGTTCCCTTCGCAACTACGAGGAGCGACTGCTCGAACTGGTAATTTGTCTGTGCGAAAAGCCGGGGTTGGGGATGAGCCGGGGCAGATAATTGAGGGCCTTCTAGCCAAACCGCGGCCAAAAGTGCAGGGTTAGGAGCGACTTCACCTTTGATCTTACCGCGATACTCTTGCACGGGAACCGCGGTAGACTTTTGGTTGGGAAGAGGCACGACACCTGTGATAGTGCCCGCTGTTAGGGTGCAGGGTAATAGTAGTAAACCAAAGAGGTTTGCTGCTCGTCTGAGTCGCGAACCTGCGCTCTGGGTAGCGGCTTGTCTTTGACTGTTCTCTTTTTCGTTTAGCACCATTCTTCCCTTAAACTTTAACGAAAGCTTTCTCAAACTCAAGAGTCGTCAGCAGAATGCTTGATTCTGTAAAAAATGAGCATTGGTTCTTGGAATGAGGTTGTCGGAGACACCCTTAATGTGAAGGAGTTCTGGCGAGTCACGAACTTGTCACCGTCTTTGGCTGGCCGATAACAGGAGTAAATTCCATGGACAACCTGTGGGTAAGCTTTTCTTAATCGACGCCATTGGCCCCTTTTTCAAAGGATACCAGAAACGTCGCATCAATTGGTCGAAGATTCCTTTCGGCCACTTGCAAACAGTAGGGGAGGCCGCGGATCGGCAATGGCAGAGTATTGAGGAGGAAAGCAGTCGCTTCGCAAAAAGGGTCACTGCTCTTGGTTACAATGCGGTCACGTTAGACGATTTAGCCCATCTCAGTAGTCATCCTGGGTTTGAGTGGTCTGTTCGGGAGCGGAATCGACAATTGGCGGAAAGAATGGCGCGAGTGATCGCTGTGCACCGCAACGAAGATTTACAGGTTTACGTGACTTCAGATGTCCTTACTACCAGTGTTGCCATTGAGGAGCAGTTTGGAGATTCACGGGAAGCGCTTGAGGATTGGTATGGTGAGGTTATTGTTAGATTTTTTAAGGACTTTCCAGATGTTTCAGGCTTAATTCTGCGGATTGGCGAAAGCGATGGCTTAGATGTCTCAGATGTTATTCGTTCTCGCTTACACATCCGCACGGCGGGAGAGGCTAGGGCGCTTTTGTTAAAGCTATTGCCTCTCTTTGAGCATTTGGGGAAGAAGCTCATTCTTCGGACCTGGACAGTGGGCGCGCATCCGATCGGAGATCTCATTTGGCATCGCGATCGGGTGGCTCAGATGACGCGAGCATTGCGCTCGTCTGCGCTCATCCTTTCTTTTAAGCATGGGGACTCAGACTTTTTCCGCTATCTGCCGTTGAGCGAGGTTCTTGCTCAGACCGATTTGCCAAAGATCATCGAGTTCCAAGGCCGCCGCGAGTATGAGGGCGCGGGAGAGTATCCTTCCTTTATTGGGTGGGATTGCGAGCGCTTTGCTCGCGAGCTAGTTGGCGACGAGAATCTTGTTGGCTTTTCGATGTGGTGTCAAACGGGCGGTTGGCACGGCTTTAGGCGTCGCCCTTTTGTTCATCCTCAGTCCAATGACGAGGGAATCTGGATTGAGCTCAATTGCGTTGCCGCGATTGCCGTTTTTCGCGATGAGGTTTCTGCTTCAGAAGCTATTACTAGATATTTAGGAGAAAGGCGAGCCTTGCCCGCTTTGTCGTTGTTAGAAGGAGCCGATCGGGTCATTCATCAGTTACTCTATATTCCTGGCTTTGCCGAGCAGCAGCTCTATTTTCGTAGAGTGAGGGTGCCACCGCTGTTCCATGTCTACTGGGATTGCCTCTTTTGCACGGCGTCTGTCCGCAAGCTGGTCCGTTGCTTCGTATCTGACCATGAGGCAGCGCGCCAACAGGCCGTTGAGGTTTTACCGCTCTTTGTGGAGATGAAAGAAAATGCCCGTTTGGCAGAACTCCCGGTAGAAGATGTTGTCTTTATGGAAGACACTTTTCGTCTCGTTGCCCTAGCGCGTGAATACTACTTCTCTCCTTGGAATCAAGAAACGGTGGCTGCGATTAAGCGCGCAAAAAAGAACTACAAAGCGCGCTGGCCCCGCAGTGAGCGCTCGCGTTATCGAGTTAAAACTGATTTCGAACCCTTTCGGCTCAAACGAAGGAATATTGAACTGGCAAGCCGTTTTTTACTCCGGGATCAACGCCGCTATCGGATCCGGGATCATCTGGTTATTTTAGGAGGAGTCTCTTTAGTATACCGTTTGTTTGGAAAGAGAGGAGAGAGGGCGCTGCCTAAGTTTGTTCGTAAATCTGCTATGGGGATTGAGAGCGTGATGCGTTAGAGCGTTGCTCTCCCTGTAAAGAGTGTCGTCAAATGGGGCGAACTTAGCTTGAGAGACGCTAATGCTATGTGACGATATCTTCACAAAGCACTTATTCCCATCCCTTAAGAAAAAAGAGAATAAACGATTCGGAAAGTAACCAATCCTTTCAATGAGAATCGATATTGTCACCGACACCTTCGCGCCCGACATCAATGGTGTTGCCATGACCTTGGGTCGTCTTGTCCAAGGTTTGCGCCGCAATGGACATCTGGTGCATATCATTCGGGCAGGGGAGGAGCAATCAGCAGGGGCCGGTGACACCTCTGCTCGCTTTTTGCGACTTCCCGGTTATCGCGAAATCCGCGTTGGATTGCCTCGCCCTGTAAAGTTCCGCAAGCGTTGGTCTCGTAAGCGGCCCGATGTGGTCTACGTTGCGACCGAGAGCCCGATGGGGTATTCGGCGCTGCAGGCGGCTCAGAGCTTAGGCATCCCTTCGGTGACTGGATTTCATACCTGCTTTCACGATTACCTAGAGCAATATCGTCTCGGTGGGCTCAAGGCTCCCATGCTCGCGTGGTTACGCAAGATTCATGAGTTGGCAGATCTCACCGTAACGCCTTCCGCTGATGTGGCAGCGACTTTGCGCGAGCATTCTTTCCAGAACGTAGCAGTTCTCGGCCGCGGAGTTGATTCCGATCTTTTTCATCCTAAGAAAAGATGTGAGGCCTTACGTGAACAGTGGCAAGCTGCTCCGCAAGATCCGGTGTATCTGTTCGTTGGGAGAGCGGCTCCTGAGAAGAATCTTGAGTTTGGTCTCCAAACCTTTCGAGAAATCCGTCGCGAAAACCCTGCCGCTAAGGCCGTCGTAGTCGGGGACGGTCCTTCCCGCATCAAGCTCGCCGAGAAGTATTCTGAAGTCACTTTTGCGGGCATGCAGTGTGGTGAGGATTTGGCAAAATATTATGCTTCTGCCGATGTCCTTCTGTTTCCCAGTGAGACCGAAACCTTTGGGAATGTTCTCTTGGAAGGAATGGCCAGTGGGCTTGTCACACTGAGTTACGATTACGCCGCTTCAGGGGTTCACGTAGTAGATGGACGTAATGGCCTCAAGGTGCCTTGCGGGGCTGAGGATGAGTTCATTCGTCGGGCTAAGGCGACTGCCAAGGTTGCCAGTTGGCGTGACCTTGGTCGGGCTGCTCGCAAGCATAGCGAACAATTCGGGTGGAGCCAAATTGTATCTACCTTTGAAGGCTTATTGCAAGAAACCGCCGAACGCTACGCAGCCTCTCCATCTTTTCGCGCTCGCGAACAGTTTCTTGAGTTTGAGTCTATCTTCCTTTCCGATCTCCACCTAGGAACCCCCGAGTCCAAGACCAAAGAACTGGTCGACTTCCTCAAGCACACCCGTTGCCAGAAGCTCTTTCTCAATGGTGATATCATCGACGGTTGGGCTCTCAAAAGAGGAACGAGTTGGAGTAAGCGCCATACTCGCGTGATTCGCACCATTCTCAAGAAGAGTGAAAAAGAAGAGACCGAGGTCATCTATCTTCGAGGAAACCATGACGACATTATGGAGCGCTTCTTCCCCATCGACTTCGGAACCATTAAGCTTCGAAAGGAGGCCGTGCATGAGGGGATCGATGGGCGTAGGTATCTCGTAGTGCATGGGGATGGGTTCGATCATATGGTAAGTCACTTTAGGTGGGTAGCCATGTTAGGAGCTTTCGGATACGACAGTGTCCTTCGGGTCAATCGTTGGTATAATCATTACCGTAAGTGGCGCGGAAAGCCCTACCTCTCCATCAGCAAGCAGATTAAGGAACGGGTTAAGAATGCGGTCAGCTTTGTGGGCAAGTATGAGGAACAGCTAGTGGCCTTGGCGCATCGGAAGAATTGTGACGGCATCATCTGTGGCCACATTCACACTCCCAAGGACAAAACGATAGCGGATATTCGGTATCTCAACTCAGGAGATTGGGTCGAGAGCATGAGCTGTGTCGTCGAACATACTGACGGGACTTTTGAGGTGCTCCTTTACTCAGAATTCCTCAAACGCCTCGGGGAGAACTCTCGTTCGCCCTTGGGTCATCAACCAAGGAATCTCTCTGCGACAGCAGAACACAAGATTTTGGCGTAGCGCGAAGGGCACTTAAGACGTGCATGCTCCAGACTTGCACTTCTCGCGCGGAAAGTCTTGGGTGACAGCCAGATGAGCGATTGCGTATTACTATTTGCCGGACAAGGAGCCCAGAAAGTGGGCATGGGTAAGGACCTCGTTACCGAGAGCCCCATTGCGAAAGAGCTCTTTGAGCGCGCGGACGAAGTCCTCGGGCGCGATCTCAGCAAAATTATCTTTGAAGGACCAGAAGAAGAACTGACCAAGACTGCGAACTGCCAGCCAGCCCTCTTTGTCCACGGCTTCGCGATGTGGTCTATTCTCAAAGACGCTTGTCCGCATCTGAATCCTACTTTTGCGGCCGGCCTGTCCTTGGGAGAAATGACCGCTCATACTGCGGCGGGGAGCTTTACCTTCGAAGAAGGTCTCCGTGTTGTCGCTCAGCGCGGACAACTCATGGATGAAGCCTGTGCAGAGACCGAAGGCGCGATGGCGGCGATGGTAGGCGGGGACGAGGCCGCGGTACGTGCCTTAGCCGAAGAAAGCGACGTCGATGTCGCCAACTTGAATGCACCGGGTCAAATCGTGCTCTCTGGTACTGTTGCCGGAATCGATCAAGCGGTTGCCGAGGCCAAATCGCGCAAGATCAAGCTCGCCAAGAAGCTCAAAGTAGCCGGAGCTTACCACTCCCGTCTCATGGCTGGAGCCGAAGCCAAGCTAGGCCCCGTTTTAGAAGCGGCTGAAGTCTCCTCACCGCGTTTTCCCGTCATTAGCAACCAGCGTGCGGCCGCGATGACGGAGTCTGCGGACATTCGGGATAGCTTACAGAAGCAAGTCACGGGTTCCGTCCGTTGGGTCGAGTCTATCCAGCTTCTTCGCGAACGGGGCGCTCAGCTCTTTCTAGAGCTTGGCCCGGGTAAGGTTTTGGCTGGTTTAATGACTCGTATTGATAAGGGTGCCACTATCGAAACCGCCGGAGATTGGGACACTTTGCAAGCCATGATAGAAAAAGTGAAATAAAGCGTGATTTTTGATTGCGCGAGAGGAGGAAAATCCTTAGCTTGCGCGCCCACGCCGTTCGACAGTGAATTTCACACCGAGCGGTTTCTACTGGGAGCGGTAGTTCAGTTGGTTAGAACGCCGGCCTGTCACGCCGGAGGTCGCGGGTTCGAGTCCCGTCCGCTCCGCCACTCACCCCAAGCTGGTGGCGTTGGCATCTTGCCAACAGCTAGCAGAACTTAAGCTTCCCCAAAACGGGTTCTCTCCCAAATTTTAATGATTGGGTAAGTGAGATTTTGACTGCGTCCTATTGTTCTCTTCCTAGGATGAAGTATTATTTACGTAAACAGGGATTCCCAAGCGTTTCTTGGTGTTTGGAAGCGCTAACAGGATGTCGGTAACTGTGAGGATACTGAGGTTGTTGGTGAGTGGGAGCTAAGATCCGTTTTCTAAAAAAAAGAGGGTTCAAATTTGGTAGATTTGGGCAATCTTTACGACATGACTGGTTGCATTCACCACCTTTTTATTTCTCCGGCCCATGACTTCAAGGGGCGGCACGGGAAAGAACGTTTGGAACATGAAATTGTCGATCGCGAGAGCGTCGAGTTAGTGGCGGGAAGCGGAATTGTGGGGGACCGTTACTTCGATTATAAACCAGATTTCAAAGGGCAGATCACTTTCTTCGACGAAGCAGTTTGGACGGAAGTGAAGGAGAAGTTCGATCTAGCAGATCTCCCTGCGAGTGAGTTCCGTCGCAATGTGATCGTGAGTGGCCTCGATCTCAATGAGTTGATTGGGAAGAGGTTCCAGATTGGAGACCTTGAGTTCACGGGTAGTGAAGAAGCGGCTCCTTGTTATTGGATGGATCAAGCGTGTGCGCCCGGCGTGGAGGAATTTTTGAGAGGGAAGGGTGGTTTGCGCTGTCGGATTGTCAAAGGGGGAACCTTGGCAAAGGGCACTAGTGAGTTGCAAGTCATGGCGGAGACGCAATAGATTTTTGAGACCATGATTTCTGATTCCGAAGGCCCTGCAGAAGGGATGAAGTATGCCATCTTAGGCGAAGACCAATCGACTCCGGCTGAGAAACTGGCCCAGTTTCAAGGAGAAGTCGATTGGGGGTATCTCAAGCCTCACTTCGAGCGTGATTGCCTCTACTTTGTCGATTCCAGCCTAGAAATGACGACGGTGGGGGAAGCGATGGCTGGGGATGATTCCGCTGCCGTGCAGGCTTGGTTAAAAAGTGGTGACCTAGTTAAAATCGAAGGGATTCATGCCTTTCAATGGGAAGATGGGAAGGTGCAATTCGAGGCCCTCGTGGTCTCGCCATTTGTGCTCTGCCGCCCTCTTCAGTAAGGAGACTTCCTAGGTGTATTTAGCGGCAATTGCTTGCCCTGCAAGATAGCCCGTGGTCCAAGCGGCTTGGAAGTTGAAGCCGCCGGTGACGCCATCGATGTCGAGGACTTCGCCCGCATAGTAGAAGCCTTCTTGCTGTTTGCTCGCCATCGTTTTGAGATTGAGGTCCTTGAGGTGGACTCCACCGCAGGTCACGAACTCATCTTTGTTCGTGCTTTTGCCGGTCACTTGAAATTCTGCTCGCGTGAGTTCGCGAACTAAGCAGTGTAATTGGCCTTTACTCAGATTAGCCCATGTCTGTTGCAAAGGAATGTGAGCGGATTCGCAGAGGCGAGCCCAGAAGCGGTTACTAATGCCTTCTAACAAGGATCGTTTGGCAATGAGGCGAGTGGGGTGGCTTTGCCGGGTATTAGCGAGGAGTTTACGAATCTCTTCCTCAGTTTGGTTTCCGGTCCAGTTAATGGTAATCGGAAAAGAGTAGTCGTTTTCTGCAAAAGTGCGCGCTCCCCAAGCGGAGAGTTTGAGGATCGCAGGACCACTTAATCCCCAATGCGTAATCAGGACGGGCCCGGTTGTTGTTTCGCGGAAGGCTTTCACTGTGGCGTCCGGCACGCTCACTCCTTGCAGTTCGGTGAGGCGCTCGTCATCGATGTGAAAGGTGAAGAGAGAGGGGACGGGTGAACTATGCGTTTGCGTCGCCTGCGCGAGAAGTTTCTGTGCGTTGGGATCACGCAGCCCGCCAGTGGCCATGAGCACGTTGTCGGTTGTTAGATTCTGGCCATCCTTGGTTTCGATTTGGATTTGTTCTGCGGCTTCACCAAGTTTCGTGACTTGGCTTCGAGTGCGCACTTGGATGTGGAGTTCGTCTGCTCGATTGCGAAGGCACTGGATAATCGTTTCAGAGGTGTTCGAGGCCGGGAACATGCGCCCGTCGCTCTCGGTGACTAAGTCCACTCCTTGGTTTTCAAACCAAGCAATTGTATCAGTGGCTTGGAAGCGGTGAAAAGGTCCATGCAGACTCCGATGCCCGCGCGGGTAGTTTTTCACTAGTTCTTTGGGGTCGAAACAATGATGGGTGACGTTGCAGCGTCCTCCTCCAGAGATGCGCACTTTGGTGAGGACTTCTTTTGATTTCTCGAGAATGAGAACACGAGTGAGTCCGTGTTCCGCAGCAGTGATCGCTCCAAAAAATCCTGCGGCTCCACCACCAATGACGATGAGTTGGTAGTGGTTTTGGTCCATGGTTCGGGTGTGGAATTTCTACGAGAGGAATCGTAGTTTATCCTAAAAATTTATCAGGATTGAGAATGCCGTCAGGATCGATGGCTTTTTTAACCGACTGATGAAGATCGAGATTCGCTTCGCCGACTGCTTGTGGGAACCAGCGCTTTTTCGCGAGGCCCACTCCGTGCTCGCCCGTGATGGCTCCTTTATTGACGAGGACCCAGTTGAAGAGCTGATCGAGAGCTTCGTCGGCAGGCTTCTTTTTCTCCTCATCATCGTAGTCCTCCACCATCAGATTGACGTGGATGTTGCCGTCGCCGGCATGGCCGAAGCAGGCTACGGGAATACCAGTGTCGTTTGCGAGGGTTTGCGCGAATTCGACGAGTTCGACCAACTTGGAGCGAGGAACCACGATGTCTTCATTCAGTTTAGTGAGGCCCGTTGCACGTAGCGAATAGGAGAACTCGCGGCGGAGTTGCCAGACTGCTTCGCAGGCTTGGTCATCGCGATGGGTCTCGATGGAGAGGGCTCCAGACTGGGTGAGTCGATCTTTGATCTCAGGGAGTTCTGACTCCACTGCCGAGTGGCGGCCGTCAATTTCGACGATGAGATGGGCTTCGCCTTCGGGCAGGGAATCGGCTCCTAAGTAGTCGCGCGCTGCTTGTAGGGTGAAGGCGTCGGTGATTTCCAAGGCGGAAGGGAGGTGGCCCGAGTTCAGAATATCCTGCACCGCGGCAGCGGCATCTGGGAAGCGGGCGAAAGTCGCCGTTAGCATTGCGCGTCGGGGAGGGTGAGGGATCAGTCGCAATGTAGCCTCAGTAACAACTCCTAACAATCCTTCGGACCCTACGAAGAGTTCGGTGAGAGAAAAGCCGGTTTTGTTTTTGTGGCAGCGTCCCCCTACGCGAGTGATGGTGCCATCAGCAAGAACTACCTCTAGTCCCATTACGTAATTCTTAGTAACACCGTATTTGAGACAACGTGGCCCGCCAGCATTAGTAGCGATGTTTCCTCCGAGAGAACATTCCTTGAGGGAGGCGGGGTCGGGTGGGTAATACCAACCTTCTTTGGCAGCTGCATCCTGGAGGGTGCGAGTGATGACTCCGGGTTGCACGACGGTAAGTCCATCGGGAGGAGAGAGCTCGAGGATCTCATTCATGCGCGCAACAGAGAGGACGATGCCGCCCTGAATGGGGACCGCTCCCCCGACGTAGCCAATCCCTGCTCCTCGGGTGGTGACTGGTATTTTACGCTGATGGGCAAAGCGCAAAGTGGCCGCCACATCTGTGGTGCTTTCTGCAAAAACAACCACTTCGGGAGGAGCCGAGAAGTTCCACTTGTCCGTCGCATGGGTAGCGAGATCTTCCCGCGAAGTAGAGACCTTGGAGGAGCCAAGGAGTTCGGTAAGTTCTTGCTGCATAGTAATATTACTGGAAGTAAGAAATACCAGCCTTGAAGAGAGGCTGCCATTTCGTTCCCGGGATGTTCTTCGCTACGTGTTCTCCGCGTCGTTCGCTGTGACCCATCTTGCCAAAGATGCGTCCGCAAGGACTGGTGATGCCTTCGATGGCGAGTATGCTCTGGTTGGGGTTGAATGGTTCGGCGCTTGTGGGTGTGCCGTCGAGTTCGCAATATTGGGTCGCGATTTGGCCATTGGCGATCAAGCTCGCTAAGGTGGCTTCATCGGCTAAGAAGCGGCCCTCTCCATGTGAAACGGGGATGGTGTGCAAGTCGCCTACTTGGCAGTTGGTTAGCCAAGGGGAATTGTTGTTAGAGATGCGCGTAGTAACGTAGGTGGAGATGTGTCGCGCGATGGGATTGTGAGCCAAAGTAGCCGAACCTGCTGGGGTGAGGAGACCACTTTTTACGAGAGCTTGGAATCCGTTACAGATACCAAGGATGAGACCCTGTCGCTCTTGGTGGAGGTCCACAACTGCTTCCATAATACGGGGGTTGCGCAAGATAGTAGCGATGAACTTTGCCGATCCATCAGGTTCGTCTCCGGCGCTGAAACCTCCGGGGAGCATTAGGATTTGTGAGTTACGAATCGAGGCTGCCAGAGCGTCGAGAGATTCTTCTACCGCTTGCGGAGTGAGATTGCGGAAGACGAGCACTTCAGTATCTGCTCCCGCTTGCTCAAAGGCCGCAGCCGTGTCGTATTCGCAATTCGTTCCCGGGAAAACAGGGATGATCACTTTGGGGCGGCTGATGGTAGTAGGTGCTTTGCGAGTGAAGGAATTGGATTGCGTCGCTACCGCAGGATTGTTCGAAGTGAGAGCATTGGAGGTGGTCCGATAGACGGATTCCAGTGGCTGGGTGTAGGCTGCCGTGATTTCGGTGAGAGAAATTTCCTCTTCGTTGAGAATAAGGCTCGCTTCGGCAGTGGTGGTTCCGATTTTTTCAAAACGGTCACCGAGTTCTGTCTCCGGTGCCGCCTCGATGAGGAAGCTATAAGGTGCCGGGGCGAGGAGAGCGTCTCTCTTCACACGAACTCCGATGCCGTTACCAAGGGCATTAATCGCAAGGGCGTAGCCCAGGCCCGCTTGGCCGAGATATTTCAGGGAAATGATTTTGCCTGCAACGACTTGTTCGTGGATTTCGTTGGCGAGCGAAATGAGGTCGTCATAGACAGGGAGACCTTCCGCGTCCGTCGCGGCGGTGGCGAGGTAGAGTTTGGAGTTTGTTGCTTTGAACTCGGGGGAGACCACCGAATCAGCCTGGCCTGGTGCGAGCGCGAAGGAAACGAGGGTAGGAGGGACATCGAGATCTTTGAAGGA
>CALFBF010000097.1 GCA_937949965.1 uncultured Roseibacillus sp. | reverse complement strand
CGAGGGTCTCTCCCCCTTGGACGTTGACCTTGATCGGCGACGGTGCTCCGGTGATGAGATGATGGAAAAGGGCGCAAGCGACCATTCCTGTTCCGCAGGCCAAAGTCTCTCCTTCCACGCCTCGCTCGTAGGTTCGAATCGCGATGTGACCCGGGGTGAGCACTTGGGCAAAGTTGGCGTTGGTACCAGAGGGGGCAAAGTGTTCGTGGTAACGAATGGCCGTTCCTAATTTGACGACATCGACTTCGGTCAAATCAGGCACGAAGGTGACGGCATGAGGTACCCCTGTATTTACGGAATGGATGGGATTCTCTAATCCCTCAACTTTGATCCGTAATTCGGGAGTGAGATCAATAGGGTCAGACATGGCGACTTCGACGTTTTTCTCAATGAGCTTGGCCGTGAGTTCACCTGCAATTGTTTCGAAGCTCACCGAGTCTTGTTCCTGAGGGAGAAGACTGGCCGTGAAGCGACCAAAACAACGAGCTCCATTACCACACATCTCGGCTTCTCCGCCATCAGCATTGTAGTAGCGGAAGCGGAAGTCAGCATCTCCTTGGCTAGGTTCCGCGGCCAAGAGACCATCTGCACCGATTCCGCGATGTCGATCACAGAGAAAGGCGATTTGCGCTTTCGAGAGATTGTAGGAAAGGTCTCGATTGTCGAGGACGACGAAGTCGTTACCAGCGCCGTTCATTTTGGTGAAAGAGATGATCATAGGGAAATGTCGAAAAGCTGGTTGGTTTTTCAAGTCGCAAAGTGAAGAAGCCTGACACGAGATGCGACTTCATAAAAAAAGCGACTCTGTGAGGAAGAGCCGCTTTGGAAAAGGAATAAAGATTCTGATAGAATCTATTCGGCAGCATCAGCTGCGGGAGCGGACTCTTGCTGAGCAGCACGCTTGGCGGCAGAAGCTTCCTTCTTGGCTTCGCGAGCTTTCGCAGCGGCATTTGAGTCTGCAGGCTTAACGAGGAGCGCGCGCTTGCCGACTCGGTCGCGGAGATAGTGGAGCTTTGCTCGACGCACTTTACCACGAGAAGTGACTTCAATCTTGGACACACGAGGAGTGTGAACGGGGAAAATACGCTCAACCCCTTCACCATAGGAGATTTTGCGAACAGTGTAAGAAGCATTCACTCCGCCACCTTTGCGAGCGATAACGAGACCTGCAAAAATCTGGGTCCGCTCTTTTTCGCCCTCTTTCACGAGGCAATGGACTTTGACGCTGTCACCAACACCGAATTCGGGGATGTCGTCCTTTTGCTGTTCTTGGTCGATTTTGTCGATGATCGCGCTCATTGCTTGAAATAGGTTACCCTCGGAAGATTAGTCGCTTTCGCACCGGAGGGGGGCGAGGGAACTAAGGGATTCGCAAGATTGTTTCAACTGTTTTTTTCGAAATTGCTGACGCAAGGCTTCCTTTTTTACCGCATCCGCCTTGGTGGTCACTTGTTCTACTCTTATTATTGGATTCTGCCCTTATCCGGCGTAGAGGATTCGGCCGCAGTTTTCGCACTGCACCACTTCTTTGTCGGCATTGACTTTGATGAGCGTAGCTGGGGTGACCTTGACGTGGCACCCGCCACACTGCCCGCTTTCCGAAAGGTTGACCACAACCTTGGTGCCACGAGCTTTGCGGAGACGATCGTAGAGTTCGAGCAGGTCTTCATCGCCTAGTTTGTGAGCAGATTTGTCGCGAAGAGTTTCTACTTCAGTGAGTCGTTTTTTCTCTTCCTGCTCTCTTTGATCAAAGGTGAGGAGTTCTTCCTCGACGTTTTGTTCGGCTTTGGTGAGGAATTCTTGCTTATCCGTTAGCGCTGCTCGGAAGGCGTCACTCTTTTCCATTAGCTCTAGCTCAGTAGTTTCGTGTTCGTCGATTTCTTCCTGGTAGCGCTCGATTTCGCTACCGATGGCACGGAACTCTTCATTCTTTCGCGTCTCGAATTGCTGAGTCTTCAGGCGACCGATAGTTGTTTTACGGGTTTCGATATCCAGCTCGACGGCTTTGATCGCAATTTCGTTCTCTTGCAACGCAGCCTTGGCCTCGGCGACAGCTTGTTGCGAACTGGCTAAACGTGTTTTCGCGAGTTCTTTTTCGCTAGGGATACGTTTGAGGTCTGCAAGAAGATCGGCGATTTCTTGATCGCGTTGTTGGAGGATGAGCAGGTTCTCGATTTCAGGAATCACGGGCTGTGATTATCTCGCACAGCAGGCGCTGGCAAGGTTAGGAAATAGAGAAAGGAAAAAGAAGACTCTAAAAAGTAGAGAATGAGTTGATGCCAAGCCGTTAAACAGGAACACTAACGCAAGCGCCTCCCGCGCTATCATTTTTTAATTTGAATCATGTCTTTGCGAATTGAATGCCCCGGTTGTCAGCGAGCTTTCGAGGTCAATAAAGATCTCGAAGGAAGAACTGTGGAATGCGGTTCTTGTGAGAAGCGCTTTCAGGTAGCGCCCAATGTAATGATAGCTAACAGGGGACGATTCTACCCTGATGAGGCTAAGAAAGGAGCTGACCTGAGTCGGTTTGGCCGCGCCCCCATGACCAACGCGCCAGTGGAGTTTCAAACTACCGCTTATGATAAAGGGCCTAAGCAGGCTTTCCTAGGGCCCGTCCCTCCGATTCGCCATTTTGCGGCTGGAGCAGGCTTGCTAGCTATTTTGGTAGGACTCGCACTGCTGTATTTTGGTTCACTTCCTTCCAGCGATTTGCTGCGTGATGTTGAGAGACCTAATCGATATATCTTAGGGGGATTTCTTTCTTTGGTGAGTTTTGGCTTTTTGGTTTGGGGGATGCTTCGTAATCGAATGCTGGGATTTTTTCTTGGTCTATGTGGAGCCGGAGGCCTGATGGCGCTCGCTCACTTCAGCCCCATTCATCGAGCGGTGAATGCGAATGCTCCTTTAATTTCGGATAACTTTGCAGAGAACTCATTAGCCCAAGGTGAGACCGAGGAAGCTCCTACTTTTTTCCCTGGAATAACGGATGAAGTACTCTCCGCCGAGGAGGTGAAGAGACTCACTCGCTGGGAGGCAGCAGTATTTCCTGTGATTGGACAGGGAGACGAGACTCATGTCGCGGCGGTTTGGGTTCGCTCTATGGAGGAGTTCCACGGACGCCAAGTGCAGAACTACTTGGCCCAACAGTTTGGTCTTCCTGAGAATCCTTATTTCCGCGAGCTAGGTTCAGATGGTGGTATTTTTGTGATGTCAGGGATTCCTTTCGAACTCGATGACGTCGAGGCTGTGGTTGAGCGTTTTGGAGAGGTGGAGCAGACCATTCCTGAGCTTCGCCTGATTCAGATGCAGGCTAATCCTGCTGTTCTAGGCGAAGTCAGCAGCCGGTTAACCGCCAAACTCAACGATCCGAATGATGGCTCATTCTATCCCTTAAACCATGCTGAGCTGATTGCTCTTGACCGCGAACGGGTCAAGCGTGCGATTGATCGTCTCTCCCTCGCGAAGCCGATTCGGATGAGGAAGGATATCACCGTCCGGCTCGTAGCTCTTCTCTCAGAGGACTTTGATGAAGCCACTTTTGACCAACTCGCAAAGGCCATCGAGATTTGGTCTGAAGATGGCGACGGTGCAGAGCGAGTGGTTGCAGATCTTGGTGTTCGCATGCGCGCTCAAGGACGCAAGATTCCTGATGGAATGTTGAACTTCATCGCCACTCGCAAGCCTGCAGCTGCGGCGAGTTTGATGGTCGATGTTTGGTCTCGGGACCCTACTTCCAAGCAACGTTTCGTGGCGCAGTATGGTTCTCAAGCAGCGCCACTGTTACCCTCATATCTCACTTCAGATGATTCTGGTGTGCGCCGTTCTGCTGCTCGTTTGTTAGGTCAGATCGGGGGCAAAGAACAACTGACGAGCATGCGAGAAGCTATGAATGAGACTAGTGATAGTGAGCTTAAATCGATCCTAGTGGAATCCATTGCTCGGATTCAAAAAGGTTCTTAAGCCCAGTCTGCTCAAATCGCCTGTTGATGATTCTGGGAAGTACGATGAGGACGGATTGAGCTTTTTTCGCCGTTGACTAAAGCCTTTTCCCCGCAGAAGAAAGCGCTCGAATGTTACGTCAATTTCTTAAATCCAAGATTCATCGCGCCATGATCACCCAGGCCGATGTGGAGTATGAGGGCAGCATCGAGATTCCAGGTAATCTCATGGACGAAGTTGGCCTGATGGAGGGAGAGAAAGTCCTCGTTGCCTCGGTGACTTCCGGAAACCGTCTCGAAACCTACGCCCAACGAGGACCTGACGGCATCGAATTCTTAATTAATGGCGGTGCGGCCCTACGTATCAAGAAGGGGGAGCGAGTCACCATCATGGCTTGGGGGCTCTCGGAAGGGCCTATCATTGCTCGTCGGATCGTGATGAACGAAAAAAACGAGATCGTGGCCCGCTCGGGACAATAAAAAAGGTGCTATAAAGTTCTTTTGACAACTTGGGGTCCCTTACCCATAGTCCGCCGCCCATGACTCTGGCAGCCGTTTCTACAGCTCTAACGATTTCGATCAATCTCCTCATCATCGCCCTCGTGGTAATCAGCATCTTGATTATCCTAGTGGTAATGATGCAGCGTCCCAAGCAAGAGGGCCTCGGGGCAGCCTTTGGTGGCGGGATGACGGACCAACTTCTGGGTGCAGGCACCACCAGCTTTCTTCAGAAGGCAACGGTGATTCTCGGTATCCTCTTTTTCCTTCTCAGTCTGATTCTTGGAATTCTAGTTGGACGTTCTAACAAGGCGCAAGGACTCGATGTGAAGGCTGCCGTCGCTAGCGAGCAGTCTGCCGCTCCTGCAATCGCGGATGGTATTGAAATCGTTGACGATGGCGAAACAGACGAACTTCTGGAAAACATCGAAGCCGCTCTCCAAACCGATGAGAGTGCTGACGAAGCTCCAGAGGCAACTGAGGCAACTGAGGCAACTGAGGAAGAGGTCGCCCCTGCAGAAGAGGAAGAATCTCAGCCGTAATAGATTATGGCCTCACCGGAGGAGCAGGATAAGAACCTGCCCGTCTGGCAGCGCGAGGAGATTTTCCCCGCCAAACCTTCGCATGATTCCTTCGGCGTTCGTTCTCAAAAGGGAAAGGCGCTTTCCTTTGCAAACTTTTCTGGTCTTGAAGCCCATATTCGAGATGAGAAAAACAGTGCTGAGTTAATCTGGTCTCCAGAGCGAGAGCGCTGTTTTCTCCCTGAAGAAGAACCAAGTCTTCTAGAAGCTCTTCGGGAGCGCAAGCAGGCGATCTCTCAGCAAGAGTGGCGTGATTATCTTCTTCGTGCCTTTGTTACGAGCTTACCCTTATTCTACTTTGCTTGGCGAGGCTTGGCCGATGGGAGACTTGTTCACTCACAGGAACTTGGTTTTTTCGTAGTTCTTTGGCTGATGTTTGGAGCTATTCCTGCCTACGAGGCTTGGAAGAGAAAGAGAAGAGCGATTTCACTTGGGACTGAGATGCTCTCCGCTTTGGCTGCAGAAATCCGCTTTGAGCTCTGGCTTGTTCGTCAACAAGTCCCCGTGACCAAAGTGTTGTTAGGAGTCGTTGTGGGAGTCTATGGCGTGCAGGTTCTCAGTAGTATTTTTGCAGGAGGAGATTGGTTAGCTTCACTGTGGTATCCTACCGAGATTTGGGATGGTAACCAGCGGCTTGCTGGCCTGAGGGATGCTGGCCTCATCAAGCAAGAGGGTGAGATTGGCTATTTGCGCGGCGAATGGTGGCGTTTGTTTACCGCTCCCATGTTACATGGTCTTTTTCTTCATCTCGTGATGAATGGTTTGGGTCTTCTCTACCTTGGACGGCGTGCCGAGGTGATGGCAGGCTGGCCTCATCTTTTATTGGTTTTTGTATTTTCGATGGTGGTTGGGGGACTGGCTTCTGTATATGGCCTCCCGGGTCAACCTTCCGTGGGAGCTTCCGGCGGGGTGATGGGTCTGTTAGGGTTTCTTTTGGCCTTTGAATGCCTACACGGCAAACTGGTCCCCAAGCGAGCTACTCGCCGTTTGATTGCAGCCCTAGTCTTCACCTTTGTAGTGGGGTTTGTGGGTTACAATCTTATCGACAACTGGGCTCATGGCGGCGGTTTTCTTGCCGGACTACTCTACGGAGTGATCGTTTTTCCGAAGTCGAGTTCGTTTCATCGCCCCCGCGCTGATCGAGGTGACCAGCTCCTTGGTACTCTAGCCGCGTTCTTGGTTGTGCTTAGTGCGATCTATGCCACTTTGCGAATACAGGGGCTTCTTGCGGGCTGATTTCGATTTGAAGCGATTGTTTCAAACAGTCGTTTGACAGCGGGTAAACTCCCCTTAGGATTGTGGTGTGGTCGAACAACCGACAGCTTCTCAGGAGCGATTACTAGATGCCGCCGCTGCTCTTTTCGCTGAACGAGGATTTGAGGCCGTTTCTCTGCGTGATATTACGACTGCTGCAGGAGCCAATGTGGCTGCCGTTAATTATCACTTCGGAAGTAAGGATAAGCTCATTGATGCCGTGATGGGGCGTTATACTCTCCCTATTAATCAGGCGCGCATTGAGTTGTTAGACGTTCTTTTGAGCCGGGAATCAGCACCAACCGTGAGAGAGGTCGTGGAGGCTTTTTTACGACCCTTGATGACTCGCATTCAGCAGGAGGAGAGTTCTCAGCGCCTCTTCGCAAAATTCATGGGACGTCTCATGGCTGAAGGGGGGCCCGGTTTGCCCGCAGAGCTAGTGCCTCAGTTTCAGGAGATGGCGACCAAGGTGGTCAAGGCCTTCCAGGTCGCGGTGCCCGGTTTGAGCGAGGAAAAGGCGTATTACCGCCTTAAGTTCTGCTTCTCAGTAATGGCAGATGCCATGATGCAAGATGCGGCTCTGACCCAAATCTCAGAAGGCCGTATTGAGAAGCAACGCGATTGGGAACATGTCTTCGAGGAAGTGGTAGACTTTTGCGTAGGAGGGTTGAAAGGATGATGAAGCAGTTTCGGTTCTCTTTCCTTTCTTTAATTACGGCTTCTTTAGTAGTGAGTTGTGGTCGTGGTCTCGCTCCAGAATCTGAGCTGGAAGTGCTGGCCGAACTGACACCCGGAAAGTGGGCTGCTAGTCGTGCGGGTACTGCGGGGGTGGACCGTGCGTGGGTGCGCCGCTTTGGAGACCAAAGGCTAGTGGCTCTTGTCGCCGAGGCCGTTACTCGCGATCCTAGTCTTGTCTCTGCTCGCGAACGAGTGAATCGCGCGGTGATCTTGGCCCAGGGGGCACAGGCTCCCAGCCTTCCTCAGGCTAGCATTGCGCTCAATGGTCGGCGTAATCAACAGGTTTTTACGGGACTACCTATCCCCGGCACTTCGGGACCTTTGCAGTCGATCTCAACCAATGCGGGCGTGTCTCTGGATGTGAACTGGGAGCCTGATATTTGGGGACGGATTGCAGCGAGTCAGTCTGCTGCTCTCGCTAGAGTCGGTGCGGAAGAAAATGCGTTGCGAGCTGCCCAAGGGAGTTTGGCCGGACAAGTGGTGCGCGCATGGCTCGCTTTGGGGGAAGCCAATGAACAGGTTCAGTTGTTTCAAGAAGCGCTCACCATTCGTAAGCAGACGGAGACCGCTATTGAGGAACGTTTTGCGCAGGCTCTCGGGCCGGAGGGGGGCACCGCTAGTCAGCTAAGGCTAGCTCGCACCGACACCGCAACGGCAGAAGGAGTGATTGCGCAATGGGAGGCCGAAGTGGCTCGTGCTCGCCGTCAGTTAGAAATTTTGGCCGGACGTTATCCCGTTGGAGAGGCGGGAGGAGATGCCTCTTTACCAAAGTTACCCGCGAAGCCCCCGACGGGTTTGCCGAGTGAACTCCTGCAGCGTCGCCCCGATGTTTTGGAGGCCGAGCGCCGCTATGCTGCTGCACGTCAAGACACCAAGGTAGCTGATTTGGCCCGTTTCCCTAGCATCTCTCTCACCGGAAGTGTTGGGCGGACTTCGAATCAATTTCGTGACTTGTTAGAAAGCGATTTTGGAGTCTGGTCTTTGGGTGGAAATATCGTCGCTCCGATTCTGTCGGGGGGAGTTCTCAAAGGAGATTTTCTCAGTGCTGGAAGTGCCGAGCGCGGCGCTTTGGCTGATCTACAACGCACGGTGTTAGATGCCTTTGGAGAGGTGGAACAGACTCTCGTCGCAGACCAACACTTTGAGGAGAGGATTCGCTTAGCACGCAAGGCTTTGCGGGAGGCAGAAGAAGCGGATTCCGCTGCCTCGCGAGATTACGCTGACGGAGTCGATACCATTCTAACAGTACTGCAAGCCCGTGGTCAGCGTCTCGATATTACGAGTCAGCTCGTCACCCTGAGACGGCAGCATTTGCAAAATCGCGTGGACTTACATTTGGCTTTGGGTGGCGACTTTTTGGTGCAGGGAAAATAGAAAGTAAGAGTGAGAGATGAATGATGAAGCAGATTTAGCGGACATGTCCTTTGACGAGTTGGAGAAGGAACGCAGCATTGCCAAGCACGCTGTTTTGAGCTTTGTGGCAGTGGTTACTATTCTTTTCGTAGCGGGTTTCATTGTGGCTTCCTTGCATTTTAGTCGGCCAATTGCAGAGAAAAAAGAAGAGGGAGTCGAAGCTGTTCGGACCGTGGAAGTGGTCACGGTTCAACCTTCGAAAGGGCGAGTGACGATACAATCAGAGGGGGTTGTCGAGAGTCAGCGCGAGGTGAGCTTGAGTGCAGAGTTGTCGGGTAAGCTGGTCGAAGTCAGTCCTAATCTTGTCCCGGGTGGGAAGGTGAAAAAAGACGAGGTCCTCGTGGTCATTGATCCGGCGGACTTTCGAGTCGCACTCGAACAAGCGAAGGCTGCTGCCGAGCGGACGGCGCTTTCGGTAGCCCAGGCGGAGCTCGCTATTGAGGAAGAGGAGGCTCGTCGAGATCAGGCTCTCCGCGATTGGAAGCAGTTAGGAAAAGGGGAGCCTAGTGATCTCCTTGCGCGCAAGCCTCAGTTGGTGAGCGCAAGGGCTCGCCTAGCTAGTGCCAAGGCCGAGGTCGCCAGTGCGCAGGAGGAGGTGAAGCGAGCGCGTCAGGATCTGGAACGGACGGTGGTGCGTGCTCCCTTCGATGCCACCGTGCGCGAAGAATCGGTGGAGGTGGGCACGGTGCTCACTCCCGGGACTGCTGTCGCGACTTTGTTTTCTGAGCGCAGTTTGGAGGTCGAATTGCCACTCCGTTTAGAAGATTACGCGCTTCTCGGCCGTGATGAGGAGGGGCAGGTTTTCGGCGAAGTGCAGCTCACCAGTCGTCTCGGGGTTCGGGAAGTGACTTGGCCGGGTCGAATTGTGAGAACAAGTGGCGAAGTGGAACGGGGCGCTCTCAGCGCGGGAGTGGTGGTTGCTGTCGATGCTACCGATGGTGAGGGAGAGCTGCGTCTTCCTCCGCCTGGCCTTTTCGTGAAAGCTAGCTTGCAAGGACAAGCGCTGACGCAAGCACTTGTGGTGCCTCGCTCAGCGGTGCGAGAGGGGGACCAAGTGGCGATTGTTAGCGATGACGATCGCCTGGAATTCCGGACTCTGGAGATCGTGCGAACCAATGCGAATGAGGTTATCGTTGGCAAAGGGGTGGCCGCTGGTGAGCGTGTCGTGGTGACTCGCCTTTCGGGAGCGGTGGATGGGATGAAGGTCGAGATTGCGGCAACAGAGGAAGGAGAAGGAAGTTAGATGGAAGGGATTGTTCGCTGGTTTTCTCGCAACCATGTCGCGGGAAATTTTCTCATGTTGGCAATCCTGTTAGCAGGGTTCACCACTTGGTTTTCAGTCCGGAAGGAGATCTTTCCCGACACTTCTTTTGACTCGCTCACGATCAGTGTCCCGTATCCGAACGCCACCCCCGAAGAGGTAGAGCGAGGAGTGGTCGTTCCGGTGGAAGAAGCAATTGCCGATGTCTTGGGGATTAAGAAAATCCGTTCCAGCTCCTCACCCGATTTGGGTTTGGTAACGGTGGAGGTCGAGAACGGGTATCGCGTGCGAGATGTTATGGACGACGTGAAGACCCGCGTCGATGCGATTGATAATTTCCCAGAGGAAGCTGAGAGCCCGATTATCTCAGAGCTCGTGCTGACCTCGCCTGTGATGGCCATTACCCTCGTGGCGGAGGGTGCTGATGAGGCGACCTTGCAGTCGCTTGCCGAGGAGATGAAGGATGAACTCCTTGCCTTCGAGACCCGCAAGCGAAAGGGCTTTTTTGAGCTGATCGCAAATGCTCTCGCCGGTGCTCCGCGCATTACTCGCGTCTCGATTGCAGGCACGCGACCTTACGAGATTTCGTTGGAGGTGAGTGAAGCTCGTCTTGAGGAGTTAGATCTCACCTTGCAACAAGTCGCAGAGGCGGTTCGCCGTTACTCAGTGGATCTACCCGCAGGTTCGATTCGCACTGAGAGCGGGGAACTCATCCTCCGAACAGTTGGGAAGAAATTTCGAGCCGCAGATTTTGGGGACACCCCGCTCAAGACTCTGCCCGATGGCTCCGTGGTTCGTCTGGGGCAGGTCGCGGACTTGATTGATGGCTTCGAAGACCTAGATCTGAGCGTCAATTACGATCAGCAAGAGGCCGTGGTGGTGAATGTCTTTCGAGTAGGAGAACAAGACACCACGCGCTTGGCGAAGCTGGTGAAGGAATACGTGGCTTGGAAAAACGAGCAATCGCTCACGGGGGTATCCCTCGGGATTTGGAATGATCAGAGCGAGCTTTTGAAGGGACGGATCGATCTTCTCTCTCGTAATGCTCTCACTGGTCTTCTCTTTGTTCTCATTGTGTTGGCCCTATTCTTGCGGCCGTCTTTGGCTCTGTTAGTCGCGCTAGGGATTCCGGTTTCGTTTGCGGGTGGGATGTGGCTGATGCCGATGTTAGGGATTTCGATCAATATGATCTCGCTCTTTGCGTTCATCCTCGTGTTAGGGATTGTGGTCGATGATGCCATTGTCACGGGGGAGAATGTTTACTCCCGGATTCAGGGAGGTGAGCACCCTTTCTTAGCCTCTTGGAAGGGGACTCATGAGGTGGGCACAGTTGTTATCTTTGGCGTTCTCACCACCGTGGTGGCCTTCACTCCTATGCTGGGTCTGAGCGGAGTGAGTGGCAAGATTTGGCCCAATATTCCCTTGGTGGTCATTCCTACGCTCTTGTTTTCACTCGTGCAGTCCAAGCTCGTGTTACCAGCTCACTTGGCCTTGCTCAGTCCGACTAAGAGTGGAGAACAAAGAAATCACTCTCGTTGGAAGAGTTTTTCGCGGTGGAATCCGGTGAAGTATCTCTTCTTTTTGTTCGAGTTTGTTCTGAGGGTGCAGCATGCCATTTCATCGGGTTTGTTACTTTTTGTTAGAAAGTGTTACCAACCGGCTTTGGACTTTGGTCTGCGTTGGCGTTATCCCATGATTGCACTTTTTCTCGCAGTCTTTGCGGTGAGTCTCGCGGTAGTGGCAACGGGGCGTATCAAGTTTCAGTTTTTCCCTGAAGTGGAGGGGGATATCTTGAGTGCTAAGCTGGAGTTAGCGCAGGGAGTTCCTTTTTCGGAAACAGAGAAAGTTGTCGCTCGTCTCGAAGCTGCCGCTCACGAGATGGGAACTCGTTATCAAGGTTTTGAAGGGCAATCTGTGGTGAGGCATATCTTGGCAAGTAGTGGCGCTCAGCCTTTCAAGACGGGATTCCAGCCTGACGGTCCTCCGCAGGCTACTCATCTGGGTGAGGTCACGGTGGAGCTTCTTCCTTCCGCGCAACGAGAGGTTGGAAGTGACGAACTCGTGAGTCTTTGGCGAGAGCTCGTGGGGGAGATTCCCGGTGTCGTGGAGCTGTCCTTTCGCGCCGAAACCGCTTCGGGTGGGAATGCAATTGATCTTAGTCTAACAGGTGCAGACTTATTAGAACTAGAGGCCGCTACCGCTTTTGCACGAGAAGGATTAACCACGTTCGCGGGCGTGATTGATATCGCGGACAGTGGGCGTCCGGGGAAAGATGAGTTCCAAATTGTGCGCCTCACGCGAGCAGGGGAGACCCTTGGCTTTACCCTGGGTGAGGTCGGCCGACAGGTGCGACACGCTTTCTTTGGAGATGAGGTGCAGCGGCTCCAACGCGGTCGCGACGAGGTCAAGGTTATGGTGCGATTGCCGGAGCAGGATAGGCGGACTCTCGAAACCATTGAGAAGTTAGAACTCACTAGCCCAAGCGGGCAACGGGTGGCACTGAGCGAAGTGGTCGAATACCGTTTCGACAATGGGCTTGCGGTCATCAACCGAACCGACCGCAAGCGTTCTGTAAAGGTGACGGCGGATGTCGATGAAAACACCAATGCCAATGAAGTGGTGCAGCGCTATACCAAAGAGGTGTTAGAACCTCTCTCGGCTCGTTTCCCTTCCGTGCGTTGGGGATTCGAGGGTGAGCAAGAAGATCAAGCGAACTCGATTCGAGAAATCGGAGTCGGTTTTTTCGGAGCCCTAATTTTCATGTATGTGCTCATTGCCATCCCGCTGCGTAGCTACCTGCAGCCGCTCATTATTTTGAGCGTGATTCCCTTCGGGCTCATCGGAGGAATCTGGGGTCACGCAGCTCTGGGGATGAACCTATCGATTATGTCCATGGTCGGGTTCGTCGCTCTAGCAGGTGTCGTGGTGAACGACTCGCTCGTGATGGTCGACTTCGTGAACCGCAATCGGGAAAAATTCGGCTCCGCACGGAAGGCTGCCTTGCAGGCGGGTGGGCGTCGCTTTCGCGCTATTTTGCTGACCTCTCTCACCACCTTTGCCGGTCTTCTGCCTATGCTTTCGGAGCAGGATATGCAGGCTCGCTTCCTCATCCCCATGGCGGTGTCCCTAGGATTTGGGATTATCTTTGCGACCACGATCACTCTCTTCCTCGTGCCTTGTCTCTACGTCGTGATGGATGACGTGCAGCGCGGCTTTGCGTGCATTGGACGCGGAGTTGTTCGCGTGGGTAGAAAAATCTAACAACTCTAGCTGTTACGGCTTTTGCGCTCCGTAGGCGAATCCAATCGTGGCCGCTTCTAATGGTTCGGTGGAGTGATCGGAGAGGGACTCTAGCACGGCCTGCACCCGTGTTTTTCCTACCGGCGTATTCTGCATCGCTTGCAATGCATCCAGGAAGGCTGGGTGGCGGAAGTCTGCATCGCCCTCCATCCGATCTAACCGATCGAGATAGGAGGCGATATCAATGAGCTTCGCCCGGGAGTCCATAAAGTAGAGGTCTTGGATTTCGCCTTTCGTCATGACGTCAAGTTCGGGGAGAATAGGGGGAGTGGCAAGGAGAAGCTGAGACTGGGTTACAAGGATTTCAGGTGGGTGAGCGCTGCCTTTAGCACCGGATCAGTCCATTTATCGAGCATGGCCTGCGTCTCAGGAGGAGCGGAGGATCGGACCTTGAAGCGTTCGAAGTTGGCGAGATCCTCGTCGTTAATCTCAACCTGAATATCAGGAGTGATCCCAATCTCATGGGGAGTTTTTCCCGAAGGAGTGTGATAGGTTGCAAAGGTCAGGCGCACCGCCGTACCACCCGTCCGTCTCTCGATGTTCTGGACGGAGCCTTTCCCGAAAGAGGTTTCTCCAATCACGGTTGCGCGCTTGAGATCTTGTAGGGCACCGGCAACGAGTTCGGACGCGCTAGCAGAGTTCCGATCGAGCAGAACGACGATGGGATACTTCCGTTCCACACGTTGACGCTCGGCCGTCCGGAGCGCTGGTTGCCGCGCATCTGGGGCACGCCCTTGGGTGGTGACGACTTCGGTATTGGGGGGGAGAAAAAGTCCCAAGAGATCGACTGAGACCCTAAGAAGCCCTCCCGGGTTTCCACGGAGATCAAGTATGAGAGAGGTGAGTCCTTTATCCTCAAGATCGTCCAGAGCCACTTCCAGCTCCCGAGCCGCCGTGGCCGTGAATTCACTGAGTCTCGCATAAGCCACTTTAGGCGCATCGTATTGTTCGAGGAAAAAAGCTTCTGGCAGCGCTTCTTGCTTAATGACGGCGTGTAGCAGGTCCACCGTGAGCGTGCGACGCGCCGATTTACGATAGATAGTGAGCGCGAGGCTTTCACCAGCTTGACCTTGTAGCGCAGTGTAGACCGCAGGCAAATCGAGTGGAGAGAGATCCTCCTTGTTAGCCTGTTGAATCACATCGCCTACTCGTAAGCCCACCCGGGAGGCCGGCGAGTGCTCGCGGACACTCGCGAGGTAAACGGTATCATCTCTCTCCGCTAGGCTGATGCCCAGACTGGGGAGCGTGAACTGTTCTTCAATTTCGGGATTGGAGAAGTCGAGGTGTTGAACGGTCTCGGGATGATAGAAGGTCGAGAAGGTGTCGAGAGAAGCGAACATTCCCTCAAGGGCATGGTTCACCAAGCGTTCGTAGGAGACCTTGTCCGCGTCGGGATGACGAGTGCGCACTTCTTCCATAATCTTGATAAAGCGTTCCACGTGTTGGTAGCCTTCGTCCCGATCGGGAAGGGGAGGGACCTCCTCTCCCGGAGCCATTATGCCGGAATAGCCAAGTAACAGTGCAGAGAGAATCGTGCGCATTCAGGAGACTTTCTCAGGTCCTCGAAGGGAGTCCAGCCCGAGATCGTGATGAGTTACTCTCAGGGAGGAAAAAGACCTTCTCAGTTTTCACGATAAAAGTGAAAATCGACAACAAATAGAGCTTGATTTCAACTTAAGTCATTAATCATTAATGGATTGAGATTGTTCCAAAAGATGGATAGCGGAGTTGGCAAAGAGACCTCAAACCGATAAAGTGACCCTTACCTCAGTGACGAAAGCGTCACCGCAGGAACTGATTTTGGAATTCTTTGATAAAATCAAAAGAGAGCGCCTTGCTCGTCGTGGTTTGTCTTCGGGCAAGAAGCGACGGACGCAGGAGGACCGCCATGTCACCGAGTCCTTGGAGAATAGCATGGGGGTTCGTATCGGACTCTATGGCCTCCTCGCCCTCGTCGCAGGTTGGTTGGTGACCACGGTATCGGGTGGGACTTTCGAGAGCGAATTACTCGCCGGCTGGACCGTGACTTTGGTCATCCTCGCGGCCGCTATCCTGATTTTTCACTTCAACTATCCCAATACTTCGAGCCGCAGCAGCAAGACCTTCCTCGTCATCGGGGGGCTACTTGCTCAGCTTTTCCTCATTCGTGGGGTCATGGCTCTGGAGCCGATGTATGAGATGTTGGTCTTGCCCGTGGCACTCATTCCCATGTTTCACTCTGTGCTGTTAGGGCAGCGGGTGGGAACTTTCTCGGCTATTTTCAGCTCCATTCTGGGGGCGTTATTGATGTCTCCTGATCAGGCGACTCCCTTTCTCGCTTTCTCTCTCGTCGCCAGTTACACCGGAGTTTTGGTCACCCGACGGGTGAAGAAACGAGGGCGCCTGCTTCGTGCCGGGCTCTACGTCGGATTAGTCAGCATGCTCCTCGGCATTCTGTTTGGTGAAATCAGGGTAACCGGACTCTTCGACCAAGAGACCTGTCGCGATTGTCTCGCTCAGTTAGGCACCGCCTTTGGAACGGGTGTGCTCACCGGCATGGCAGTCAGTGCGGTGCTCCCCATTTTAGAAGGGGTCTTTCTCCTCACCACCGAGATCAGTTGGTTAGAGATGAGCGACCTCAATCACAAGCTTCTCAAGCGGATGCAGCTAGAGGCCCCAGGGACTTTTCATCATAGCCTCATGGTCGCCCAGCTCGCCGAATCTGCCGCCGATGCCGTTGGGGCCAATTCTTCGATGTGCCGTGTGTGTGCTTACTTTCACGATATTGGTAAGCTTAAGAAACCACTCTACTTCGTCGAGAATCAGGTTGAGGGAAATCCTCACGACGACCTCACCCCGACGATGAGCGCCTTAGTCATTGTCGCCCATGTGAAGGACGGCGTGGACATGGCGATTAAGGAAAAACTCGCCCCCGAGATCATCGACGTGATCCAAGAGCACCACGGCGACTCCCTCGTTTACTACTTCTACCGCAAGGCCCAAGAGCAGCGGAGAAGACAACAAGACGACGTCGAGGAAGGCCGCATTCCTGATGAGGAAGTCGTCGATGTTGATCGCAAGAACTTCAGCTACCCCGGACCGGTGCCACAGACTCGCGAGAGTGGGATCATCTCGCTCGCTGATGCGGTGGAAAGTGCCTCGCGTAGCCTCGAAAAACCGAACCCGACCAAGATCCGCGCCCTGGTCGACGACATCGTGTTAGGCCGCATCAAAGATGGGCAACTCGACGACTGCGGACTCACGCTCAATGACGTCAAAGTCATTCGCGCAGTCTTCTCCAAGACCCTACGCAGCATGCTGCACACCCGCATCGCTTATCCCGAGGAGAAAAAGAAGAAGGCCAAAAAGTCATCTAAAAAGGAAAACCGCGAGAACGGAAAAGGCCGCGAAGAAGGCAAGAGCAACACTCCCAAGGAAGAAGGAGAACCCTCTCGCAAAGGGGAAACAAAGTAGTGATGACGGTTCCCGAAGCAGAACTCTTTGTGCATTACGCTGGAGCCCTCACCGAGGCAGATATCGAATGGCTGCACAAACGCCTACCTGAGATTCTAACAGAAGTCGTCACCTGTCATTCCGGAGGTGAACTCTCATCCCTCCCTGAGCTAGAACTCACCTTAGTCGATGACGCGACCTTGGCCGAAGTTCACCAAGAGTTCCTCGCCGACCCGACCGTGACTGATGTCATCACCTTTCCGCATGGCGAAATCCTCGTCAGTGTCGATCGCGCCGTTCAACGGGCAGAGGAGTTTGGCAAAGGCCTGCGTGGAGAGACCTTTCTTTACCTCATTCACGGTATTCTTCATCTAGCTGGATTCGATGATAAGGAACCTGCGGACGCCGAGAAGATGGCCTGCGAACAAGAGCGAATCTGGGCCAAGTTTGTGGACTAAGAAGTGGGGATTAGAATCAGCTCAAGAAGTGGCTGACTCAGGCCGCGTCTTATTTAGTTCACAATTGTTGAAAATCTTGTTTCGAATATTATTGTCAAATAGGCGGAATCCAGTAAACTGTCGGCGATTATGGCAAATGCAACGAATGTTTTGGCTCAGGGAATCGAGATTACAGGTTCCATCAAGTTCTCTAACGATATGATCATCGACGGTCACGTAGACGGTCAGATCGAGTCTGAGCAAGGAAAAGTAACCATCGGCGAAAACGCGCAAATCAAAGGCGACGTAAAGGCTGGTGAGGTTAAGATGTATGGTAAAGTTGAAGGCACAATTGACTCCGGTCGTTGTGAGCTCAAGCCCAAGTCCGAGCTCAAAGGCGACATCAAGACCAAGTCACTCTCTATGGAAGAAGGCGCAGTCCTCTCTGGCCAGACTCAAATTGGCTAACCCTTTTTGACAAAAATCTTTTTAAAAAGCCGAGTCGCAAGACTCGGCTTTTTTTTTGCTGGAGAACAACGCCGCAGAGAGCGGAGGTTCCTGAAGAGAGAGGGTTCCTTGAAGAGAGAGGGTTGCTTGAAGGGTGGGGGTTGCTTGAAGGGTGAGGGTTCTTTGAAGGGTGAGGGTTCTTTGAAGGG
>CALFBF010000096.1 GCA_937949965.1 uncultured Roseibacillus sp. | reverse complement strand
TTACTAGAAAAATCGTAATGATGAACGAAGAGGACGATAAAAGAGAAAAAGAACCCTGGATTTGGAAAGCTGCCATCGTGGCGCTCCCTCTCGGGCTGGCTCTCTCTGCTGCAATAGCAATGGCGATGAAAATTAGTCAGGGTGAAAAGACGGGAATGGAAGGAGTGAGTTTCTCGGCGAGTAACTTCGAGGAGGCGAGTCTCCGTGACGCCGTGGGTAAGATCGAAGACCTCATTGGTCCGCGAGATTTTGAGAGCAAAGAAGGCCAACAGCGGATGAAGCAAATGATTTCCCTAATCGTAGGCTCTCTCTCTTCGATTAATCTTGGCTATCAAGTCGAGAGTGATCGTGGTGAATCACAAGAGGGGCGCATCTGGAAGAATTACTGGGTAGATAGTAGCGAGAAGCCGTTGCGAGGTACCGTACTAGTCTGGACCAACTATGCGGACGAGAGCGACTCTGCCTCGGTTGCTGCTTTGCTGAGTGTTGCTGAGTGGATGCGTGGACGAGAGTTTGACTATCGAGTGCGCATCGCCTTCGTGCGTGATGAGCAGAGCCTTCCCAGTGTCGCGCAAGGTCTATCTAGGAAGAAAAATGAAATCAGGTTACACGTCTCTGGTCTCGGGCGCGGTTCGGCAGGATTCTCTGTTGCGGCAGATCCCGATGCCTCTCAGGAAGGGTTCGTCTCTTATCATCTCAGCGGAGAACAAACATCATCTAACGCCAGCGACTGGAAGTTGACAACTTCCTGGGAAAGTTTCGAAAACCAGGTCCGCCAACTCTGCCAAGAAGTCAGCCGCCAAGCTGGCGAACAAATTATTTTCTCATCTGAAAAGTCATGAGAACACTTCCGG
Source organism: uncultured Roseibacillus sp. (assembly GCA_937949965.1). GTDB lineage: Bacteria > Verrucomicrobiota > Verrucomicrobiia > Verrucomicrobiales > Akkermansiaceae > Roseibacillus. The sequence goes on along the minus strand of CALFBF010000096.1, from coordinate 25,574 downwards.
GAATTTCATTTTCCCGGAAGCGGGTTATCGGAGGCACCCTTCACGTTAGTTTTTTTGAAACTACGTTACTAGCCTTCGTCGTCTAGTGTGTGCGTTTGCGCCGACCAATAATAAAGGTTGACGCTAAGCCAACGAGTAACAGGGAAGAAGGTTCTGGCACAGTCTCGATTATGAGTGTGATTCCGTTGTTTGTGCCCAGGTTTCCCAAGTCTCCAAAGGTGCCTGTGTTTCCTTGTGCATTATTGTTTGTGCGACCATTGATGGTGGTTTCAATTTGTGAACGAGAAGTCCGACCAGAAGAGTCCAAGTGAGTCGGAGTCAAACTAAAGCTAAATTGGTTGTCTCCTCCATTTACTGCAAATTCATCGGTGAATGCGGAGAGACTAATCGCAGTGGACACTCGTGAGTTGTCGAGGGCTTGCTGTTGGGCTACCGTCAAGGAGTTAGCGTTGACATTTGTTCTGAAGTCGTTGCTCGAAAGTCCCGCAGTAGCTAAATTAGTAGATAAGCTAGGAACGGTAGAGGTAGGTAAGGTGCCGATTGCTGTGGCGGTGGTTGTCACTCCACTTACAGAGTCAAGGGCGTTACTTCCTGCTGAAAAAATCCCAATGTCTGCGAAGGAACCTTCGACTTGCATTCCGTTCATTGCTAAAATGGATGCGAGGTGAACGGTCTCAATACGGACACTTACGACATCGTTGGGGTTAATCCCCAGACTGTTCAAATCAACGTTGAAGTGTGTACTGTGGAGGATTCTCCCTGCGACTCCTCCGAAAGAGTATGAGCCGTTAACGAGTGCGTTTTGTCTATCCCAGATTCCATCTAATTCGTCGTCTTCAAGTAGACTGGCGGTGAATGATGGGTCAGAGAAAGGTATAACTGTTGTGGCACTAAAAACAGAGCAGTTGAATAAGAATAGGGCAGTTAGAACAGATTTCATAGAGTTAGGGTAGGTATCCGCTCTCATTAATCATCAAGATCACTTTAATGTCAATAATCAATTCAAGTTAACTTATCATGACGTTAAAGCTCGTTCGCCTTAAAGGGTTCCTTGTTTCAAGGTAAGCGATCTAAAATCCACCTCCTATCCAGGACCTAGGATATCGGTTAGCTTGGGAGGTCGTGTCTCAGAAACGTGCTCCAACACGTTATGCCGTTGTCGGCTGTTGAAGTCGATTTCCCCATCGTATCCCAGCTGCCTCTCATCGTTTCCTTTGATGAGCTCATGCCCAGCGATATCATGATTAGTCGAAACGTGGATGTCCTTCTTTTTGAGAAGCTCATTGGTGCGCAAAAAAAGCAATTCTTGACTTGTCAAACAAGGATCCTTCCTTCGTGGAAAGTGTTGAGAAATACTATTCAGTGGACTATGTTAAGGATTTTGGTTACCACCCCTTTAGGTATAAGGGAATGAGGTGATTAATGGTCAGTAAGAATAGCGTATTTGTTGTTAGAGGGCGCAGTAAAAGTTGCGTCTTTTCGTTCTGGCTTGTCGTGACAATGACAGGCTGGTCGGAGCCGAGCGCTCAGTTGCGAGATACTCGATTTCATTATCTGACTGGTTCGCTGTATGATTCTTTCCTAGAGAGGTTCGGCATCTCGCAGACTGTTGCTTCAGAATCTGATGCTTGGGAGCCCACAATTTTTAGTTTGTTGCCTTGGGATTACAGTGCGAGCGAGTGGGACGATAATTCTAGTAAATACTTATACTATTATCAAACAAATGGGGTTTCGGTTGTTCGAATACGCCAGATATGGAATGGAGGCTCGAGTAGTAAACCGCTCGTGACAGATTACTTTTTGACGGATGAAGTAGTGACCGTGGTTTTACAAGAAGGAGAACGAGCATTTGCAACGGTATTGAGTAAAGGGAAGCAAGCTCCTTTAAAAATACTGAGGAATAATAAGTTCGTCCTCCCAAACTCAAAACTTCCAGACACGGTTAGTACGTGGGATGAAGAAGACATCGATGATTTGCGCGTCTTGTTTGAACTTCTTTCCAAGGAAAGAGAAGAGTTGTTAGGGCTGGATAATGGCGCCGATAATGACTCTTGAACACGGAATTTTGTTTCTAGGGGCCTCTGCTAACTTCATTCCGATGAAAAGCCCTCAGACTTTTTCGACTCTTTGTTAGTTTGGAATCTGATGACTTGTTCAACAGGCTTCCAAGCCGCCTGGATTTGAGAACATTTGGAATTATTTTATTTCGAAAGCGGACTATCGGAGGCGTCTTCTATTTTCAAAGCTTGCGGATGATTTTTTCATTTAAATTTCATCATTATTAAGTTAACCGAAAGAACGTTCGCAATGAGTGTTATTTGTAATCTGAAGGTTAGCTTGTTTGTCTTGTTCGCGTTAAGCTTTGCGCAGGGCGCACCGCAGATTAATGAGATTTGCCCATTTAACCCAGGGATCATCTCTGATTTTGAAGGAGACTCCTCGGATTGGATTGAGATTACGCACTCTGCGACTGGACCGGTGGACCTTTCGGGATACTTCTTAACGGACGATCCCACCGCCCTCAATAAGTGGGCCTTTCCACCAGGAACCATCATTACTGCGCAAGATCCGTATTTGATTGTCTTCCTTTCGGGGAAAAATATCTCAGGTGGAGAGCTGCACGCCAATTTTCAACTCGATGGCGATGGGGAGTTCTTAGCAATCGTTGAGCCTGATGGCCAAACGATTGCAACAAGTTTTAGCCCATCTTATCCTCCTGTTCCTAACGGTTTATCTTATGGTAGAGAAGGCGCTAAGTTGGGCTATTTTACCAACCTCACTCCTGGAGCTCCAAATGGGGTTGCGTTGGCTGGCTTTGTCGAGAGACCTAATTTTTCAGCAACTCGCGGCCATTATGATGCCGAGTTTGAACTCACCCTCACTCCTCCCATATCCGCTCCAGGTGCCATTATCCGCTACACCCTAGATGGTTCTGAGCCGACGGAGACGTCGGGACTACTATACCAACAACCTCTTCAGATTAATTCAACGACGGTGGTTCGAGCGATTGCCTTGCAATCGGGTTTTGTCCCTTCTCGAGTAACGAGCCACAGCTTCCTCTTCGCATCGGAGACGATTTTGCAGAGTGATGCAGATGCCCAAGCCATTGGATTTCCTTCTACTTGGGAGTATGTTAATCCTGCCTCCGATGATATTAGCATAATTAACACTGCAGACTACGCCATGGATTCATCAGTTGTGAATGATGGTCGTTACGATGTGGTGGAAGCTTTACGCTCTATTCCGTCTATCTCAATCTCTTTATCAAATGATCATTTGTTTAAAGTTGGACAGCGTAATTCTCAGACGCCTCCTCATGGCCAAGCAGGGGAAGGAATTTACGTTAATCCAGGAGGAGAATGGATTGGTGGGAGTGTTCGGGATTTATTCGAGAGACCTGCCTCTTTTGAATATATTCCTCCTGCTGGACAATTAGGGGATGAGCAGGAGGATTGCGGTTTGAGAATGCAGGGAACCTCCAGTACGCGGCCGACTACTTATCTTAAGCTTTCTTTTCGTGTTGTTTTTCGTAGAATTTATGGAGCATCAAATTTAAGGCACGATATTTTTCCCAATGATCCTGATGCTAGTAACACCCATAATTCATTGGTTTTAAGAGGAGGTAGTTCTGATAAATGGGATCATGAACTGAGCGACTTAGTTAGTTCTCCTGATCAAGCCCAGTATTTACGTGATTCCTTTGTGAGACGTATGCAGCGCGAAGCAGGCGAAGGCACCACTGCAAGAAGTGATTGGGTACACGTCTATCTCAACGGGATTTATTGGGGGCTTTATAATATGATTGAGCGTATTGATCCCCAATGGGTTGAGTCTTATGAAGGTGGTTCTAGTAATGATTATGAAACTTTCAGTGATCGCAATCCTTCTGAAAATACGAGTTTTGCTGCTCAGGAATTGGAGCGACTTTTGATCGAATCGCAATTTTTACTAGATCAGTCTGATTTTGAGCAGGCTGCTGGTACTCTCAATATGCCGTCTTTTGCAAGCTATATGATGGTGAATCAACTCGCACTTACTCGTGATTGGCCGGGGCAAAATTTCCGCGCCAGCGGTGCGTTAGATTTGAGTCGCCCATGGGAGTGGCATGTTAGCGGTGCTGATCAGACTTTAGTCGCTGCTTCAGGTGAAGAGCTCAATTTTCTCTCTTTCCGAAACTTGAGTTTTGGGATCAATCCAGGGCGTATTTGGGATCATCTTCGAATCAACCCTCTCTTTCGGGAAATTTTCGCGGATTTAGTGCAAAGACATTTTTTGGCAGACGATGGAGTTTTTACTGAAGAGAACTTGCGGGCTCTTTATCAAAATGAAATGGATCAAATCCGAGTGCCTCTTGAAGCCGAATCTGCTCGATGGGGCGATGCCCGGGGTGTCCTTCGGACCCCCTTGGATGATTGGCTTCCTCTTGTCTCGTCGGTGCGTGATGACTTTTTACCAGACGTTCGAAGCACTCTTTTAGATTTATATACACGGCGGGGGTTGACCTCGCCCGTGCCCGCTCCCACGATCAGCCCGAGAGGAGGCGAACTCCAAGCTGGAGATAGGATTACGATTTCACCTCCCGAGAATACGACGGTCTACTATACCACTGATGGGAGCGATCCTAAAACGTCTCTACAGTATGAGCGTAGCGAGTGTCTCTCTGCCAGTGCTCCTTGGCGTAGTTTGAGAACTGTTACCGAACCTGTAGATTGGTCTACGCCGGGATTTGATGATACAGCTTGGACACCTGGGAGCGGACGGTTCACGATTCCACATGGAGATCCGCAGCCTTTCGAACTCTATCGTTTTCCTTTTGATATTTCCGACCAAGCATCGCTTGATTCTCTTCTTGGTCTTGTCCTATTTGCTGATTCGGCCCGCTCCGATACCACGTTTTATCTGAATGGGCAGGAGATCACTTCCGAAACTCGGCTTGCTTTTTCTACCCGAACTCCGCTCGTTGTTGAGCTGAGTTCTGGTATTCCCCGATTACAGGTTGGGACAAATATCATGGGTATTCGGATCTTCCGGAGATTTCTAACCGCACCTTCTCCCGGGTTAGATGGTATTTTTGCTCTGAATAGTCTGCAGTGTTTTTCTCACCTTCCAGTCAGTAACCAACCTGCTGGGTTGTTATACACGCAACCTATTGCGAGCTTCCCAGGGTTGAGTAATTTGAAGGCCCGAGCCCGTGACAATTCGACAAACCAATGGTCTGCCTTGTCCGAGGTGAGTTTTGATACTGGGCTTGCACCTACGCCGCTCGTGATTTCTGAACTACACTATCGTCCCAGTAACCCCATCAGTTCAGCAGAGATAGCCGTTTCCACCAACCGTGATGATTATGAGTTCATTGAATTACTTAATACGGATTCAGCTCCGTTGGAACTTGATGGTTATTTTTTCTCAGATGGGATTTCGTTCACTTTTCCAGCAGGTAGTCAGATCCGGGCTGGTGAGCGTCTGATTCTAGTGAGCGATGTGGACGCTTTTAACGTGAGATACCCCTCCCTTTCGAGTTCCGTTGCAGGAGTTTTTTCGGGGAGTCTTTCTAATGGAGGAGAACGTGTTATCTTGAATTCGCCCGAAAGCCCTTTAATTGACTTCACATACTCTGATAATGCTCCGTGGCCGGAGTCTGCTGATGGCGATGGTCTGTCCTTAGTTCTCTTGAAACCATTCTCAAATCCTCAGCATTCACAAGCCGAGAACTGGCGCCTGAGTAGCCAGATTGGAGGGAACCCTGCGACGAGCGACGCGCTCTCTCTGGACAGCTGGATCGCGAGGAACGGGATTAGTGATTTAGAAGGAGATGACGATGGAGATGGACAGGCCAATTTACTTGAATTTCTCTTCGGAAGTGATCCACAGAGTGCGAATTCTCCAAACCATCCTTTGATTGGGATTAGTGGAGATGGCTCGGTGACCCTCTCGGCTGAGCTTTCTGTCGCTGCTCTTGATGCAGTTGATCTCGTTGTTGAAGAGTCTGATGACTTAATCATTTGGCGACAGGTAAATTTTTTATCGGATGGGGATAGCTTCCGTGGCAGAGGAATTGTTGATCAGAATTTTCTCCTTCCTGATGTCTCGACGCAGTTAGAAGAAAAGAATTTTTATCGTCTTAATATAGAGCGTTCGTCACGCTAAGTTACTTAGAAATCAGCTTTGAACTCTTTACAAGTAAGGCAGCATAAAGCGAAAAACTTCTGAAGGGCATTTCTGGTAACCTGCTTTCGAGAAAAAGTTTGGAATCATTTTCTTGGAATGAGGCTATTGGAGGCACCCTGAATGTTGTGAAATCGTCGTTCTTTTCTGATGAAGAACCTTGCACGACGGTAGGCAAGATCTAGGGTTAGTTGAGTTTATGGACTCATTATTTATATCCGGAGCAGCGCGGACAATGGCGTTAGAAAATGCAGCAGTGACTTCGTCTCAAAATGCGTCACGAGTCGCAAAAGAAGTTCGAACTAAGAACGAGGAATTGAGCTTTGATGTTGAGAAGCTTTTTCTCATTTCCCAAGCTCTTTGGGAAATCCTGAAGCATAATCATGGCTACACTGATGATCAGCTTGAGGACATGATCACGGACATTGATCTGAGGGACGGTCGCTTGGACGGTAAGATTGCTAAGGCTCCGGACCTGCAAAAGTGTGAGCAATGTGGCCGCACTCTGATGAGAAAGAAGCTACAGTGCATGTATTGCGGCGAGAGCAATCCACAGCAGCCGTTTCGGCGATAAGGATCATTAGAAGCAAGAGAGGGCATAGGAGTAGGGCGTGTGATGCGCGACACCGCCGAGGGTTGCTCTTGAGGAGGGAATTAGGAATGATTTCGGGGTGAATCAATTTTGCTACACTGCTCTCAAAGGTTTTGCGATGGGGGCCGCTAACGTCATCCCAGGAGTGTCGGGCGGGACGATTGCCTTTATCACCGGCATCTACGAACGCTTGATTTCGGCTTTAAAGAACTTTGACCTCAGGGTCGTGAAACTACTCTGCAAGGGGAAGTTCAGCGAGGCTGCGCAAAAGGTGGACTTCTTCTTCCTCCTCGCATTGGGGGTGGGAGCAGTGGTGAGTATTATTTCTTTAGCGAAGGGCCTGAGCTGGGGATTTCGAGAGTATCCGGTTCTGGTGTGGGCCTTTTTCTTTGGGTTGATTGCGGCCTCGATTCCGTTGGTTGGGAAGATGGTAAAGCGTTGGCGACCTTTGGTTGTTGGTTTGGCGGTATTGGGTTGTTCGTTGGCTGTTTCCTTGGTTTTTCTTACTCCTGCGCAAGAGAATACCAATCCGCTCTACCTAGCACTTTGTGGAGTGGTTGCCATTTGTAGTATGATCATCCCTGGTCTGAGCGGCTCCTTCGTTCTTGTTTTGATGGGGAATTATAAGCTCATCATGTTGGATTCGGTGAATGCCTTGAGTGAGCTCCGACTAGGGGAGGCTTTGCCTGTTCTTATTCCCGTCGGGGTCGGAGCAATTGTAGGATTAATAGTCCTTTCTCGTTTCTTGAATTGGCTTTTTAAGAATTATCATGATGAAGCGGTGGGTCTAGTAACGGGTTTTGTCTTTGGCTCTTTGGCCGTGATCTGGCCGTGGAAGGAGGAGTTACCCAAGCGGGATGAGAATGGATTGATTCTTGTGAAAACAGAGGAACGGCAGTTAGAAGGTCGTTTGGGAAATATTCTGCAAGTAAAGGAGTCAATGGCAGAGGGAGAGGAGTTGGTGGTGGCTGGTTATGGGAACTGGTCAGGTCCACGTCTCAGTAACGGAGCTGATTGGCTGGCTTTTGGTTGCATGGTTGGAGGTGCTCTTCTCATTGGTTTTGTGGAGTGGAGCGCTCATCGTGGTGGGGGTAATCAACGTTCTTCCTAAAAAAAGGGCTGAGATCTAAAATTATTTTTCAGTCAGAACAGGATTCTTGTTCGCCAACAGTTGCTTTGGCTCACTCCTTGCTCCATGGTTTGCCACTTCCGCTAAACAATGTCACCCCATTCTGTCGAACTGCCCAAAGCCAGCATTGCTAAGAAGACCCTAAGCTTGCTCCTTGCTGGTCTAGCGACTGTTATTCCTATTGTCGGGACTGCCTTCTTATTGATTTGGATCTATCAGGCGTTGCTGACTGTCGGACGCACTCTTATTTTTGGGATCTTCAAGATGCTCGACTGGTTTCGTGGCATTAATTACGTCGAAGGTTCTAATGGCCGTCTTGTCCCCCTTAATAGTGAAGAGGGGGAGGGCTGGATGATGAACCTCTATAGCCTCCCGCAGGGGATTTGGTTTTTTGTTCCTATCATCCTGCTCGCTTGTGTGGGGATTGCGGTCACGAACCGTCCCGGTCAGGCCGTGGTCAATTGGGTCGATGGTGCCCTCATGCGAGTTCCCTTCATGGGCTTTCTTTACTCGACCATTAAGCAAGGAGTCGACGCCTTCCGCGATATGGGTGGTGCTCGTAAGTTCAAAGGAGTGGCCTGGGTCGAGTATCCGAGCCCTGGTTGCCGCCTGTTAGGTTTTGTAACCGGAACTTTCCAAGATGCAAAGAAGGGTAAAGAAGTGACTTCCGTCTTCATCCCCACAAGCCCAAATCCCATGACTGGCTTCGTTGTCGTGGTAGACGAAGATCGTTTGGAGGAAAGCCAACTATCAGTGGAGGAGGCCACTAAGCTTCTCCTCTCTGCAGGTCTTGTGGCCCCTGATCGTTTGGTCCAAGATGCGGCAACCTCAGGTTCTTAGAGGTCAAAGGTGAGAGTGCAATGGGTTTTTGCTCAGGCCTCTGTTGTAGCACTGGGAGGATTGAGTAGGATGATACGAAGAATTTTTCGTAAGTTCCAGTCAGCTGCGATGAGCTCGCTTGCGAGATGATCGAGGAGAGCGGGATTCGGAGGCACTTGCCATGGATCAGAGAGGCCACTTGGAGGAAGGAGACCGACACCGTAAACTAGTTCGTAGAATCGGCTAGCCATGATACGAGGGGTGATCGGGTTCCGCTCATCAAAGAGCCAATGGGCAAAACCGAGACGGTCGGGTTCGGAGTCGAGTGGAAGGGGATAGAAGGGTAAGGCCGGTCGAAGAGCTGGGAGAGGGGTAGGTCCTGCTACTGGTACCAGAAGAGCCGTCGCTTCTAAAGTGGAGACTTCGTTCGAGGCGTTCAAGGCTCGTTGAGTATTCTCCCGAGCGGGGACGCTTTTACTGCGAAGATAGTATTTGAAGAGGAGATCTTCCCGTGGGAATTCGTCACGAATAGCATTTAAGAGAGCTTGCCCGTCACGTAGGTGTGCAATCTCAAGTTCACTTAAAAGACCACGATATATCTGAAGTTCGTCGAGGAGGGCAGGAGTGGCTTCTGGTGACGATGGGTAGCGGAACTGTAAAGCGCCGTCCGGTGCGGAAGCAATGCCGTAGAGTTCATCGTGAGCAGGCGTCAGCGCAATGGGCTTGCTATCAATCCAGAGACGAAAGCCAGAGGCTTTCCGGGAGCCGTTGTAACCAATCGCGAAGTGGTGCCAATGGTTGGGAGTTGGCAAGGTAGAAGCTGTTACCCCGAGAGAATTCTTTGCGGAACCATTGAGTAAGCCGATGGTGAGGTTGTTTGTAGAAAGATTAAACTGAAAACCAACCGGAGCACCTAATGGAGTCTGAGCAAAGAAGAGGGGTGTCTCTTTGTTGGGGAGTTGGGGGACTTTGAGAAAGAAAGAGAGTGTAAAGCTCCGATCGGAGGAGAGCGGGAACCCGCTAAAGGAGGCCGGTGGGGCGAGGGCTGTTCCTTGCGCTCCCGTAGTCACTGTTGCAGGGGATGTTAGATTGGCCAAAGGGCGTGGAGAGAGGTCTTGGGGAGGAGATTGATCGAAGGAAAAGGAAACCGCCAAATCTGGGATGCTGACCGCGGTTTCTTCTTCTGCGAACCACTCCGCAAAGGCGATGGTCGTGTTGTCCGGGATTTGCGAGAGTTGTTTCCAAGCTTCTTTCTCCCGCATTCGTGATGTCTTGAGCGCTTTGATCTGTTGGGGGGTATGGAGAGGGAGAAAGGGTGGTAGCGCAATTTCGCCATGGGTCGCGGGGGGGAATTCGGGGATGAAGGCGGTGAGTGTTTCTAGCGCATTGGGCCAGATTTCTTGAGAAGAAACAGGGGCGGAGAGATCGAGCCCAAGCAGGTTTTGCGCAATTCGTTCGCGGAGAGAGGAGATACCATTGCGGTGAGGTAGCCGAGTCCATGCGGTGGCAATGGCTCCTTGTTGGCCTGAGTCTGGAACCAGATCTCCGGCGAGTGCTTGTTGGAAAAAATTGGCGAGAGAGAAGTCAGGCTCAAAGAGTTGAGTCTCGAACCAACGTAGGTAGGGCGCGAAGGGGCCATCAGGCGCAACGGGTTGCGCTCCTGAGAAAAGAAGGAGTCGAGTCTGAAAGGACTGCGCAAATGAAGCCTGCTTCAACATATCATCGATGAGCTGCCCACGTGGCGGCTGATGTGCACTATTATAAGTTTTCTCTACTGAACTCGGTTCACGGCCAAAGAGAGTGCGCGAGAGGAAAGCAAACTCTTGCTCTGTCACCGGTTCGTTTGGCGAGAGCGGCGAGGCCTGAGCTGAGAATGAATGAGGGTTAAGAGGCAAAGACGCCCAGTGTCCTTCGGTGGGAGTGCCTTGCTTGATCCAGCGCCAAAGGATGCCTTGCTTACGGCTTGAGAGCGCGACGGGATGATTAGCGGCGATTTGTTCCCAGAGTCGCGATTTCCGAGGGCTGCTATCGCTCACCACGGAAGCTACTCCTGAAGGGAGGTCGAGGCGTAATCCACCTTCCGCTTTCGCCTCGTTGTGGCAAGAGAGACATTCGCGGCTGAGTAGTGGACGAATGTGTTGATTGAAGGAGATCGTTAAGGGGACTGAGGAGTCACCAGCCCAAGGATCTTTCTCCTGACAGGATGGCAGGGAGAAAGCGAGGAGGGGGAGTAGCCAGCGCACTTTAGGAAAGAAGCAGGCAAGACCTCCAAGGTGAAGCGAGCTTTGAGTCAGTGGCATCTTTACGCAAAAGACAAAAACCCCTCGCAGTAAAACTGACGAGAGGTTTGGAGTGAGTTATTATTCTAGTGAGAAATTACTTCTCTTCGGGAGCAAGAGAATGAACTTCTTCGACTGCCGGAATCACATCCTTGGTCGAGTGAGTTGGCGCTTTCTCACGAGCCGGGGTCTTGTCCGATTGATTGTTCGAGCTCTTGTCGTTTGGCCCTTTGGAGCGAGCACCATTCACAATCATCTTGCGGCCCATGAAGGGTTGATCATGGAGCACCTCTACTGCTCGTTCGGCCTCTTCCATATTTGCCATATTGACGAAGCCATAGCCCTTCGACTTGTGGGTGTGGCGGTTGTAGACCAGCTCAACCTTGCGCACGGAGCCAACGCCCTTAAAGAGTTCTTCGAGATCGTGCTCGGCCGCATCGTAGGACAGATTCCCCACGTAGAGGCGAGGAGTCTCGACCTGTGTCGGAGGAGTGCTCTTCTGGCGTTGACGATTCTTCTGGTTCCCCTTTTGTCCCCCTTGTCCTTGCCCCTTACCTTGGGTAACACGGCCTCCTCCTGGTTGACGGCCTTGTTTCTTCGCAGTCTTTTTTGCAGGGGCATTGCCCGACTTGTTATTGCGGGTGGGTGCTTCCGGTTCCTTATAAAGGCCGATGGCCTTCAGGATTTTTTGCCAAAAGGTGAGAGGTTTTTTACGAGGGCGTCGGCTACGTGAGGGCTGTAGTTGGTCGCGTTTCTGGCCTGCGTTGCCACCGCCGCTGTTGTTCTTGCCACGATTTTGTGAATTACGGTTTCTGTTTCCGTTATTCCCGCCTTGGCCACCTTGACCGCCGTTGCGATTACGATTGCGGTTCCTGTTCCGATTTCTATTCCCGCCGTTGCTACTGCCGTTGCGGTTATTTTGGTTTTGGTTCTGTTCAGACATTGTCTTGTTTCGGTTCGGGCTTTCGAACCGGGCAGACCACCTGACTATAGGGAGGGGAAAGGTCAGTTAGACGAATTTTCGCTCGCCCTCGTCCTGTTCGGTATGACAGCTGAGGGGCGGTTCTTTCGTGAAGGTGCTTTCCTGAAAATTGGCGGTGTGCCCGGAGAAGACTCCGGTTGGTTGTTGACGATCGCTCTGTCGGAGTTCCTGCAGAGCTGGTTGCTGTTTCTTCCAGAGAGGAAGGGGTAAACATTCGGACAGCGAGAGACTGCTCCAGCGGAGAAGAGAAGTGTGGGCAGTCGTGCATTTGCATCGCGGTCAGTAACGTCAACGGCGGGACGCTAGTCGAAGAGCCAGCTCGCCGCAAGGCCGGAATCAGAGCGTATGAAGCTCATTTTCCTTGCGGAAAGGCGGCAGGAAGAGTGGATTCAGCGAGATGAAAGAGACTTTCAGCACTATTGTTTCGGGATTCCTGCTCCTGTTCCTAGCGAGTTGCAGTGGCCCCGTGGGTTCTCTTGGCGGGGGGCAGGATTCCGGAGGAGAAGCTTTCCTGGCCGTAGAAGCCCACTCGGGCCAAATCTTGACGAGTCATAACCTGAATGCCTCTCGCCCCGTTGCCAGTTTATCGCAAGTAGCCACTGCAGTCGTTACTTTTGACTGGGCAACCGCAACTGGGAACAGCCTTGCTCAGCAAGCAATCGTTCCTCCCGACGTCGTTGGAATGACTGGGGCCAATCCGATGGGACTACAGCCGGGTGATCAGATTGCGCTTCGTGATGCCCTTTACTCGATACTGATGGGATCTGATAGCGCTTCCGCGCAAACGATTGCCGCCTTCGTTGGCTTCCAAGTACAGCAGCGACGTGGCCAAGGAGGAGGGACAGTAGTGGGCACCTTTGTGGGGGAGATGAATATGCTCGCCCGAGCGTTGGGAATGAGCCGGACTCGCTTTGATAACCCCCATGGTGACAGTGGTAATTTTTCCACCGCTTCGGATATGGGTAAGCTAGCCATCTATGCGATGCGACACCCCGGCCTCGCTTTTTATACGAAACAAAAGGTGAGACAGCTCGGATTTTTACGGGCTGGCCAAGCAGTTAGTTTTCGCGTCTCGAACACCAACCAATTGGTTGGGAAACAAGGGATTAACGGACTTAAAGCCGGATACACCCTTCAAGCTGGCCCTTGTTTAATGATTTCTGCTGAGCGTAAGCCGACGGTGGAAAAGCTGGCTGACGGCAAGGCCAAAATCACCCCCCGCCGGATGATTGCGGTCGTTCTGAATAGTAGTCAGCGAGAAGCTCGCGCCCTAGGACTGCTCGAATTGGGATGGAATCGTTATGAACAATTGCGTGAATTGGGTCCAGCTGCTGGAATTCAGCCACAAGAAATCCTTTCCGTTCCGCGGCTTCAATGATTGGATGCCGCCTCAACACATCACAGCCTTTAACACACAGCGAAAACAATGCGTATTGGAATTTTAAATAGCGGGGGCGACTGCCCAGGATTAAATGCCGTCATTCACGGCGTAGTAGGCGCTGCTAGCGAAAAAGGGTGGGAGACCGTAGGTTTCCGTGATGGCTTCGAAGGACTCCTCCCTCCGGGTGACTTTTCTTTCCTAAAGCGTTCCGATACCGCCGGTATTATCAAACAAGGAGGAACTATTCTTGGAACGACCAATAAGGGGAACTTCGCAGCCAAAGTAGGCGCAGGCGATGTCGCTAAAGTGCCCCAAGAGATTATCGACAAGGCCAAGAAGACACTCGATCAGCTTGAGATTGGTGCGCTCGTCATCGTTGGTGGTGACGGTTCTCTAACCACTGCCCAGCAGCTTTACGAAGATGGTTGGCCAGTCATTGGTGTTCCTAAAACGATTGATAACGATCTCCAAGCGACGGCGATGACCTTTGGGTTTGATAGCGCAGTCAGTTCGGTCGTTGATGGACTGGATCGCCTTCACACGACTGCCTCTTCGCACAAGCGAGTCATGGTCCTCGAAGTCATGGGTCGTCATGCAGGTTGGATTGCTCTCTGGGGAGGAATGGCCGGCGGTGCTGATGTCGTTCTCTTGCCAGAAATGCCATTCGACATGAACAAGGTTGCCGATTTTTTAAAGCTGCGAGAAGCGCAGGGCCATCTCAGCTCACTTGTCGTAGTAGCGGAAGGAGCCAAACTACCTGACGGCCTAGTTGCTAAGGAAAATCTCAGTGGTGGCGAAGTCCACCTTGGAGGCGTGGGGGAAGTCGTTGCCAAGCAGATCGAAGAACTCACTGGTAAAGAGACACGTTCTTGCACCCTAGGTCACCTTCAGCGTGGCGGTGGACCTACCGCTCTTGACCGTATCCTTGGTCTTCGTTTTGGGGTCATGGCTGTTAATCTTGCAAGCGAAGGCAATTTTGGCCAAATGGTGAGTTATCAGTCTTATCACGTGGGTTCGGTACCAATTAAAGAAGCGGTCCATCAAATCCGTGCGGTTGATCCCGATGGCGAAGTCGTAAATGCCGCCAAGGCAATCGGCATCTGCTTCGGGCAATGCTAGTGCACATCTTAAGTGCTCCTGCGATAACCCCATTCGACAAACTTTCAAATCGCCTCGATTTGAAAGTTTGGAATCATTTTTTCTCGAAAGCGGGTTGCTGGAGGCTTCCTTGGCCCTTAGAAAAAATTGTTTAGAACAATTTGTTAGAGGAACTGGCTGAGCGCGAGCAGGACTAGTTTTTTGAGTCCAGTGGCCTAGGGCTGATAGAGCTTCTCGGCTACTTTGCGGCTGGCCTCGATGAGTTCTTGGTAAGGCGTGTCTGCAGTATCGACGAAACCAATCTGATAGTTCTCGCCATCCCATTGGCGGCCCGAGGTAGGAGAGTCAATGTACTGGAACCAATGGCACCCTACGATGGCAGGGTGAGCAATGCAATCTGCGACATAGTCGTGGTAAGCTTGGGCTCTTTCTTCTTGATTGGCAACAGCCACAAGTCCGGTATGGAGCGGACCTCGGTCAAGCGCCCCAAAGTGGAATTCTCCGATGATGATGGGCTTGTCCTCAACGAGGTCGAAGTAGGACATTCGTTCCTCTAGATGGCGAGCGTAGATGTTAAAGCTAACAATGTCGCAGTGGCGAGAACTCGCTTTTACTGCAAGAGGATTCTTAGTCGCTTGGGTAAGGCGACAACCGAGATAGAGGTGGTTAGGAGCGTGTTTTTCGATGGCTTTGGCAACGAGTCGGAAGTGACGATTGCAGAGTCGACTGACAAAGGCCTCCAAATCAGCCTTCGCAGGTTCAACTTCTGGAGGAGTTGTGCTTTGTGCGAGTGCTTCCCATGATTCGTGCGATGTTTTCCAGGTTTGGTTGAGTTTGGTGATCTCTTGGTACTTCTTTTTAAGATCCTTCAGGAAGGCCTGTTTAGCAGGTTGGTCAACAGGGCTTTTGAGGGTTCCGATGGCAAGTTCAGTGGTGTTTCCCCAGCTAATCTCATTATCGACGTAGTAACCAATCATCCAGGGATCTTCGGTGTGACCGTGTTTTTTTTCTTTCTTTAAGGCAATTTCGAGACTTGCGGCAAAAGCAGGGTGAAAGACATCAAGGAAAGGGCCCCAGTGCCCCGAAGAACCTGCAATGGCAGGTCCGCGAGGCTTGATGAAGCCAACATAAGGAACTTTTTGATCTTTGAATAAGCGTGGGTCTGACCAACAAGCGAGCGTATTAAGGCCCCATGAAGGAAGCCGCTGGAGAGTTCTTTGCAAAAAGATTTCTTCCCAGTTCTCGCCATACTTACGAGCGATATTGTAGCGGTGAAAATTGAATGAGCGGCATTTACGATTGTAATAGTGGTAATGTGGTAGGTTGGGCTTCCAAAAAGAGTAGAATTCATGATTCTCTTCGTTATCAGCAGGAAGTGATTCGAACCAACGCTCTCGGTCATCAAGAATTGTCCCAGTGGTGTGGCCGGTATAATTTGTGCCAGTGGAGAAGAAGTCTTTGCCATCGGGGTCAATCAGAGACCATTTGCCGTTGACCTTGGCTGTCCGAAAAAAGCCGGTAGCTTTGTGCTGGGGACCATCTTTTTGGCCGCCGAAACGATTCCAAGTCGAAGGACGGGGAAAGGCTTTCAAATCAGCAGCTTCGACATCAGCATTCGTTTTTAATTGAGCTATTGAATTTGTTTTGCCGGGCCAGTCCTTGTGACGGTATTGCCCGAACTGATCGATGAAGGGAAAGGGTTCTTTGGGTGCAGGAAGGGCTGAGCGAGGTTCTTCATGCAAAGTCATGGGACCGACCGTGAAGGCTCGCGTTTGTTCTGATTTGCGGAAGACAAACTTGATCTTGGTGAGGTGTGCAAGGTCTAGCGAATGTGGATGATAGAAGGGTTTTCCGCGCATCCCGAAAAAGTCTTCTGGGGTTAGATGAGCGGGCATCGTGTGTTGGACGAGGGGAAAGATGGCTTCTTCAGAGTGTCCGGCATCAAGGGTGAACTCAATACTCCGACGAAGAGTGTTTTTGGGCTCTTCAGGTCGCTGGCTTTCTAAATTAACGGCGATGCTTGCTTGCTGAGTTCCTGAGTTAGTGAGTCGGAAGCGTATTTCGCCGTGTTTCGAAAAGTCGTAACCCTCCTCTGGGGCAAAGCAAACATCAGACCAGTCCTCGGACGGTTGCACTATGAGCCGGAGTGAGGGTCCGGCGCTACTATTCAAGGGGTAGGTGACAACGTTTTTGTTAATCTGATTATGAACCGAGTCGAGGGCGTGAAAAAGAGGAGGAGTCTCGATTTGAGCAAAGAGAGAACCTGTGAATAAGCAGAATAACAACAGAGCAATCTTCATAGTATAGACGTAGTAGGCCGGTTGTTACGGGTGAGTTAAAGGGTGTCTAGTAGCGCTTTCTGCGGAATTTCACACTTCCAGTGAAGCTATCTAACAAGCAAATTTAAGGATTTTCTTTGTTAAAGTAGACTTTGATGAAGTTCATCTTCTTCTCTTCATCATAACCTTTTTCCAAGATTTTATCTGGGTTGGACACAACCTTGGGTTTCAGCCGAATTTCCACACCAGTGTCGAGCTTGAGCACCGATTTCATGAGCTTTTTCGCCTTGGATACGTCTTTGGGTGAAATGTCAAATTTCTCCTCAAGAGCGACTCCGCTTTCTTCTTCTAACTGTTTTTTCTTTTCGCGGAAAGCGGCCTTCGCAGCGGGAGTGCGAAGCGCTTGTTCTTCGAACTCGGCGAGACTGAAGTGCTTTTTGTTGTCGAAGTAGGCGAGCGCTTCCTTTGCTGATTCGTTCACTTCCCATGGGGGAGAGGCGTCGTCTTGATCGGTGAGCTCTTTACTTTCTGCTACTGCAGAAACAGCCATCTCCGCGACTTTCTTGGAAAGGAGAGCATTGTCCGGAATCGCGATCACGTTTAAAAAGTCACGCACCCAAAAGCGGCTTTCAGAGCTTCCTCGATCAAAGGTGAGAACATAAAACCCTTTGCGCGAAAATTGGTTCACGATGAGACAGCCTTTGTCGATTTTCTCAGGATTGATACCGTGCTCGGTATTAAGCTGGAGGTCGCCATCTTGTGCGGAAATGCTAAGGAAGGGAGTTACGCTTTCCGACTTGAGAATGCAGATCGCTTCCACCTCTTCTTCCCCCGCGAGCACACCTTTGATGAGGGAGATACAGAGGTCACCAGACTTGATGTTCGGATGGGTCGATTTTGTGTGGAGGCGTTTGGCAATCTGGCAGCCTTTTTCTAACAGCTCATCTGGTTTTTCGAAAATGCTACTGGCACAACTATTGACTTCGTGTTGATCGAGTGCGTTGTGATGGTGGAACTTTTGTCCAATGAGACTGAAGCTTTTAAAGGGGCGGAGAAAAATATTGGAGAGAGTAGGCTGGTCTTCATCATCGACTTCAAAGATTTGTTTCGAAGTCTGGAACGGCTCATCGCGGGAAGGATTGCCAACCTTAGCGAGAACAAGTCCCTCGATGGATGCCTTGGAGAAGTCTAGTTTGATAGTCACTAGCTCTGGATAGAGTGAGAGGGGACCTTCGGGCAAATCATTTCGAGAATCTTCTCTGATCAGAAATGTTCGCAAGGCTTTCTGCCAGAAATCCCAGTTTGGAATTGACGCCTTATCAGTCGGATCGTCTCGTGGAGGGCGAATATTTCGATCATGAGAGCAATTCTATTAGCCGCGCTATCGGTAAGCTGTTTCCAAGTTCAAGGACACGAAGGTCATGAGCATCCACCTGCGGGTAAGGTCGTCACTTCTGTTCAGAAAACTGGCAATGGGCGCTTCCTTTTCGAAACGGTTCCCGGCTTTGGTGAAATGCCTGATGGCGGCGACATCGGACCTACTCACGGCGGGGTCGCCGTTGATGGCGAAGGGAATGTCTATGTCAGCACGGAAGCCAAGCATGGGGTGGTTAAATTTTCAGGTGAGGGGGAGTATCTGACTTCATTCGGCCCGGAGACGGCTCATCTGCATTCTCTAGAGTTGGTGAAGGAAGGGGATAAAGAACTTCTTATTGGTGCTTCATCAAAGTTCCAAAAACTGGTGAAAATGGACCTTGAGGGTCAAGTTCTTCTCATGATTCCTAATGAGGAGACTGGCGAAGTGCCCGGTGGTTTCAAGGGCGCGACCGGAGTTTCTGTTGGACCAGAAGGGAATATTTTTCTCGTTTGTGGTTATGGGTCTAACAAAATTCACAAATTTAGCCCCGCCGGAAAGCTTCTCAAAAGTGCAGGTGGTCGTGGTAAGGATGAAGGCAAATTCATGACCTGTCATGGGATTGCCGTTGATTATCGAGGTGAGAAACCTCTCCTCCTTATTTGTGATCGTGAGAACCGTCGCCTCGTACACATGGACTTGGACCTAGAGTTCCAGAGCGTTTACACCACTCACTTGCGTCGGCCTTGTGCAGTCTCGATTCGCGATAACCTCACTGCGGTGGCAGAGCTGGAGGGTCGAGTCACAGTCCTAGGTGAGCAAGGACAGCCGGTAGCTTTTTTGGGCGACCAACCAAATAAGAAGTTGTGGGCCAAGAAGCCAATTCCAGCGGAAAAGCTCTATGATGGTCTCTTTACCTCTCCTCATGGCCTCTCTTGGGATAATGAGGGGAATATTATCGTTCAAGATTGGAATAAGATTGGGCGCGTGACCAAGTTGAAGCGCCTCAAATAGAGCTTTTTCTTGATTTTTATTCCGCGAGTTCAGCAACTCGTTGCTCAAGCTCTTCCCAACGCGTGTAGAGCTGGGCGACGATTCCTTCCGCGACTTTTAGCTTCTCTGTTTCGGCAGGGAGTTCTTCGTAATGCTCGGCCTGAAAAGTAGGGTCATTCAGTTTACTTTCGATAGCCTCTGCGGCACTTTCTGCTTCTTGGATTTGGGCTTCGATTGTTTCTAAGTCTGCTCGTTCTTTGTTAGAGAGAGGTTTGGGTTTTTGAGAACGTTTAGGCTCTTCTTTCTGTTTTTTACTAGTTCTCTCGTAAGCCTGCATTTGCAGACGTTCGGTAGTCTCACGGCTTTTTCTTTTCTCAAGATAGTATGAGTAGTTCCCTGGCTGCACGACGACTCCACTGTCCTCGAAAGCCACAATCTGATCGCAGATTCGGTCAAGGAAGTAGCGGTCGTGAGAAACACAGATCACTGTTCCGGGGAAGTTAGCTAAGGCCTCCTCTAACATTCGCAGTGAAGGAAGATCGAGATCGTTGGTGGGCTCATCGAGAACGATAAGGTTTCCCCCTTTTTTGAGAACCTTGGCGAGCATGAGGCGAGCGCGTTCTCCTCCTGATAATAGGTCAACTCGTTCGTTGATACGCTCGTCGCTAAAGAGGAAACGTTTCAGATAGGAGCGAGCCGAGATTGTTTCTTCACCGAAGAGAATCTTATCATTTCCGTTCGAAATTTCATCAAGGAGAGAGCCGGTGCCATCCAGTTCCATGCGCCCCTGGTCGATGTAATTGACCTTCACCCTTTTCCCCAGAACCGCGTGGCCAGCCGTGGGTTTGATTTGGTCGAGGCAAAGCTTCAGCAGAGTCGTTTTACCAGACCCATTACGCCCTACGATTCCAGTGCATTGACCGGGACGGAACTGCAAATCGAGGTTGCGGAAGAGCCAGCGTGGCTCGTTTTCCGAACCCACATTGACGCCAGCTTTTTCCAACTCGATAACGACATTGCCCAAGCCCGGGGGCGGGGGGATGAGGAGGTCGAGTTGTCCTTCTTGCTCCGGAGCCTCTTGGTCTTTGACTTCGTAGAAGGCGTCGAGCCGACTGCGAGACTTAGTAGTGCGTGCTTTTACTCCTGCTCGTACCCATTCCAGTTCTTCTTTGAGAAATTTTTGCCGCTTCTTTTCTGAGTTGTTAGCAATCTCTTGTCGGACTGCTTTTGATTCTAGGAAGGCTGTGTAGTTTCCTGGGTGAGAGTAGCTTTTCCCGCCATCAATCTCGATGATACGTGTCGCAATGGTATCGAGGAAGTAACGATCATGGGTGACGAAGATGACCGCCCCGGTGAAGGTCCGTAAGGTGTCTTCTAACCAACGAATCGATTCGGCATCGAGGTGGTTCGTGGGTTCGTCTAACAGGAGTAACTCCGGTTGCCGGACGAGGGCTCGGCAAAGAGCCACTCGCCGTTTTTCTCCTCCCGAGAGCGAAGTAATGGGTGCATCTAGGGGAGGTGCCCCAAGAGCGGTTGCGATGGTTTTGATACGGAGGTCTAGATTCCAGCCATCGGCTTGATCGATGAAGTTGAGAAGCTGTGCGAGTTCGTCTTCATGGCCATCTCCTGCTTCGTAGCGGGTCATCGCTTGCGCGAGGTCAGCCACGCCCGTCATGATGTTATCAAGGACGTTCAGAGTGACATCGAGTTCGAACTCCTGGGGGAGATAACCTACTCGCAGACCACGTCGCAATGCGATCTCTCCTCCGTCGGGCTGAGAGTCGCCTGCGAGAATTTTTAACAACGAGGTCTTGCCGCAGCCATTACGTCCTACCATGCCCACCTTTTCACCGGCTTCGACCGCTAAGGTGACTCCATCAAGGAGATTTTGGTGACCGTAGGCGAGGGTGAGGTCTGTCGTGGAAAGAAGCACGCCCCAGCCTTGGCGAAAGGGGAGAGGAGAGGCGAGACTTTTTTGGTCACGTCGTCACCTCTCCTCCTCGAAGCTTACTGGTCGTATTTGCCCAAAGGACGCACCCAGATATTGCGATACTCGATTGGGTCCTTGTGCCATTGGAGGAAGATGGGGCCTTTTTCAGGATGATTCTCAGGATAGCTGGTGGTCGTCTTGTGTTTGGTCGGCCCTTGGATTCGGAACCCAGCTTGCACCGCAACTCCATTGAAGAGAACGGTCACTTCCGCTGGAGTGACTACCTTGCCATCTTTTGAGACCGGGGCTTTAAAGATGATGTCGTAACTCTGCCACTCTCCTTGCGGGGTAGCGGGATTCACGAGTGGGGGAGTCTGTCCGTAGACTGCGCCTGCTTGTCCGTCAGGATAGGTCACGTTGGTGTGGCTCTCACCTACTTGGATCTCATATTTCCCCATGATGAAGATACCAGAGTTACCTCCCTTTTGGCCCATGATTTCTCGACCCGCAGGGACACGGAACTCGAGGTGAATTTGGCAGTCGCGGAAGTGTTCTTTAGTCGTTAAGGCGCCGGGGCTCGCGATGAGGATTCCTTCTTCTACACGCCAGTCGCCATTCCAGGCCTTCGTGTCGGTGCCATCAAAGAGGACGAGAGCATCCGAGGGGGCAGAGATTGTGACGGCGCCCGTGCTTTCCACTTTGCGCGGTTGTGGACGAGTAGTATCGTGTACCGTGTAAGTTGAGCCCGGGATAACCGGAGTATCTGCATAGAGCTTCTTTGTGGTTTGCTCCGTGTGGTGATCGGCGAAGAGAAGGCTGGCGAATGAGATGGTAAGAGCGGCGGTGAGATACTTCATAAGTAAGAATTAACAAACTGACCGCTGGGAGTAAACCTTTCAGACCGATACCTATAGACGAGCTGTTAAACATGAGCCTAAAGCCAGTTCTATGGCAGGACGTAGAGCACAATGGACAACGCATGAAAGGTGGAACCCCCGAGCACAAAGAGGTGCCAAATCGCGTGATTATACGGGAGTCGATTCCAAGCAAAGAAGATAACGCCTAGCGTGTAGGAGAGCCCCCCGGCGACGATGAGGTGGAAGCCTGTTGGAGGGAGTTCGCGGATTATGGCTGGTAGAATTGAAACCACCAGCCAGCCCATGACGACATAAAGAGCAGTAGAGGCCCAGTGTTCACGATTCCCTCGCATGAGCGATTTCGCGAGGATACCGCCGATGGCTAAGAACCAGATTACTCCAAAAATGCTCCATCCTAATGGCCCTCCAACAGCCACTAAGGTAAGTGGGGTGTAGGAACCTGCGATGAGGAGATAAATCGCTGAGTGATCGAAGACCTGAAAAATCTGCTTAATGCGATGACCGGTGAAGCTGTGGTAAAGGGTGGAGGAAAGGTAGAGTAGAATCATAGAACTCCCGAACACGATTCCTGAAGCCAGTGCCCACCCGTCGCGAGCAACAAGGCACATAAAGACGAGGCAAGTGATCGAAGCGACGACCCCGATCCCATGTGTGATTGCGGAGGCTAGCTCTTCTCTCGGGGTATCACAGAGAGGAGAGCGTGCTTTGGCGGTGTGCGAGTTACTCACGTCAGAAAGAAATTATACGGAGGAGCTTTCAATTGCAAGAAGCAGCCCGATGGAGTGTTTTACGCGTTTGAGGGCAGTTCTTGCCAAGGGAGTTCGTCTAACAGTTCATCGAAGCCCAGACCAGTCCAAGCCGGTGGATTGAAGGTAGGTGTTACTTCTCCCAAGGCTTGCGTGAAGGGAGTTGGCTCAAAGAGATGGTGTGTTTGGAGGCCGCAGGTGGTGACTAATCCCGGGAACTGGAGCGCCAGTCGACCCGCTTCCCAAGCGGCAAAGGTTTGTCCAAGGGGGTGATCCATATAACTGGTGACCACCACTCGTTGACCTTTTTGTGCTGCTGCCTCCGCGAGCAGCCAAGGCTCGTCGAGTGCGGGTTTAATGATGACCACTTGAGCGCTCTTGGAGGTGCTGACATTGGGGCCAGATTCTCGATCAATGGCGAGCGGGACACGTGTTTCTTTAAAGAGCAGTTGCCACCCCTCTTCCGAGAATGGGCAAGGATCTTCCAAAAACTCGATTTGCTCGCGTGTGCTATCGGGAAGAGCGAGGAGAAAGTCACGGATGGCTTCGTGAGAGGGTTTTTCATTCGCATCGAGTCGCCAGTGAAGTTTGGGATAAGCGGCCGAAATTTCCCTGAGAAAGAGACCTTCCGCGATGAGGTCGTGTCCGATTTTGAGTTTGATGGTCTGGAAGCCGCTTGCAACCGCGAGCTCGATGATTGATCGATCGAGAGAGGGGAGGGTGAAGTGGCTGAGTGGAACTTCCATTTCTTCGAACATCCAATCTTCGTTGAGGCGAGCCGCAGCATCCATCTCGGCGCAGCGCATTGCGCGCCGAACCAATGGCCAGCGTCGTTTGCCCTGCAGATCTGCGAGGCACTTGTCGAGAGAGGGGTCACCAAGTTCGGGCCACGGGTGGAGGCAAGCGAAGCCATGACCTACTTGGATGAGTGCTCCTTCGAATTCGCGCCGAGGAGAGGCCGCATTCAATTTGATAGAGCGAGAACGGAGTCGGTAGCGAGAAAAAGAGAGATCCAAGAGACAAGGGCGGTTGCTTGCGCAGGGAAGTAGCAGATGCGGCCCTCTCTTTCGATAGCAAGGTGGAAAAGAATGAAAACGCACTTATTCTGTGCAAAAAAATAGGGTCGTAGCGTAAGGGAGAGAGAACGATACAGACCGGATTGAAAACAGACAAAGAGTCTAAGGCGTGATACCGTAGAAAAAGGATGGCTAAACGAGCGAAAAAGAAAACAGCAACTCTGCGAGAGGAGCTGGAAGGGGTAGGGGACTCCGAGGAAGGAAAGGCCCGGAAGAAGAAAATAGATGCCGCTTACGAAAAAACCCGCAAAAGCCTCATCGCTCGTCTAGATAATTGGGAAGATCAGCGGACTTGGGATGAATTTTATAAAACCTATTGGCGGTTGATCTATTCGGTCGCTCTCAAGTCAGGACTACGCTCTGAAGAAGCGTTCGACGCCGTTCAGGAGACCATTCTCTCCATTGCCAAGCAGAGTAAAAAGAATCTCTACGACCCGAATCAGGGTTCTTTCAAGACCTGGCTCATGAACATGACTCGCTGGCGAATCAATGACCAGTTCCGCAAACGCAAGAAGGATACCGCAATGGCGATGGGGGAATGGGGCGACGAACGCAAGACTGCTGTTATCGACCGCTTTGAGGATCCAAAAGGGGACTTGTTAGAGAGAATGTGGGATGTCGAGTGGAAGCAAAACTTGGCCGACGCCGCCCTCGCACGCACCAAGGCTTTGGTGTCGCCAAAGCAGTATCAAATCTTTGACTACTACGTTGTTAAGCAATGGGATGCCGATAAGGTGCAAGAACATTTGGGAGTGAGTATGGCTCAGGTCTATCTCGCAAAGCACCGCGTCGGTGCGGTCTTGAAGAAGGAGCTCGAAAAGCTTCGCAAACTAGGGGAAGACGAGGACGAGAAGTAGGTCATGGCACGGCAGGTGCGGTCAGCGCCGGAGATTCCGGATATGGAAGTCCTTCGCCAGATTGGTGGAGGCTCCTATGGTGAGATCTGGATGGCCCGCTCGGTGACGAGTACTCTGCGGGCGGTCAAGGTCGTCTATCGGAATGACTTCGACGATGATCGTACTTTTGAGCGAGAGTTCGAAGGGATTCTTAAATACGAGCCGGTGGCTCGTGAGCATCCAGGTTTGGTCGATATCTTGCACGTTGGCCGTGATCAAGCTGGCGAGGAGGAGTTTTATTTCTATGTCATGGAGCTGGGCGACGATGTCGAGCGAGGCTCCAAGATTCGTGCTGCAGACTACGAGCCGAGAACTCTCCGTAGTGATATGCTACGGGCGGGTAAGAGGCCCTTGGCAGTAGGGTTTTGTGCAGAAGCGGGCGCTCGTCTCGCAGGTGCTCTCGCCCATCTTCACGAGCGAGGGCTTGCTCATCGCGATGTTAAACCCGCGAATGTGATCTTTATCAAAGGGCAGGCCTGCCTCGCTGACATCGGATTGGTAGCTGCTCGTGATCAGCGAACTTTTGTGGGGACAGAAGGGTTTGTCCCCCCCGAAGGCCCGGGTTCTGCTGAAGCTGATGTCTATGCTTTGGGTAAGGTGCTCTATGAGATGGCAACCGGGAAGGACCGTCTCGATTTCCCCGAACTACCTGATGAACCTATCTCCAAGGCCGAGAATAAAAGATGGCTTACGCTCAACAAGGTCATCTGCGAAACCTGTGACCCGAGGCTCAAGAAGAGGCGCTACCAAGAAGCAGCAGAGCTCGAACGAGTGCTTTCTCTCATTCATCGGGCCAAGCGGGTTCGCAAGAAATCAGTCCCGTTAGGATTGTCTGTTACGGTTGGGGTAGTAGTTCTTGGTCTCACTGTTTTCTCAGGTTGGCGCACCTCTCCGACAGTGGTTAAGAGTGAAGAGGTGGAAGGTGAGCTGGCTCCGACCACTTCTTTCGTAACCATCACCAGTGTGCCCGAGGGGGC
>CALFBF010000095.1 GCA_937949965.1 uncultured Roseibacillus sp. | reverse complement strand
TTTTTTGAAGATGATTGAATACTTTGTGAATTGCGTGTGGCTCAATACGATGCTTCGCGGGATCGAACTTCTCAAGTGCTTGAAGGGCAAACTCGGGGTAAGACCCGTTCCAAATATCCCCAAGCCAAAAGCACCGTATCGCGGTGTCAGGACGATCATACAAAAGAAGTTTTTGAATCGCATGATCGAAGTCATCCAAATGATCACGCTCAGGGTGAACACGGGTTTTCTTCCAGTATTTTTCAGAATCTGTCTGGAGTTCAGATTCTGCCCGCTGCCAAGTTTCTTTGATGGAAGGGAGGACGGCGAAGAATTCAGCTTTCGCGTCAGTTTTCCAGCCTGAACGATCCATGTCGTCTATCCAATCCCACCCTAGAGAGTGAAATCGACGCCAGACATACGCTATGGCGAATTGATAATCAGGCTCATTATCTGACTCAAAGTATGTTGGAAGAAATTCATGATCATTGGATAAGCTTGTATCGGCCCCACAGGCGTTGCCAACTTCGTTGGGAGATTCGACTGAGCGGGAAAAATTCTTCAAGGCATCCATACCACCTCTTTCTTGAATCTCGATAAGTGCCTCAACTCGTTTCCTAAGAAGTCGTTCTTGCTGCTTGTCCCAGTCACCTGTTTCGTCATAAAAGTCCATGTCTCGTCCAGAAAAGAGCCTGCGGTGTCTCACTTCAGGCTCTTGAGGTTTAAGGCGATCCGCAACTTCTTCTAGCTCTTGAAGGCTTTGCTCTGGAACGGCCCATGCCTTGCTTTCCGAATATTTACGGTGATTTCCTGTTCGAGTAGTAAGCTCCATCCAAAGGTTTAGGCGGTTCTCATCTGGCAGATTGAGAACCGAGTCCGAAGTCAACCGTTTACGATAGTCTGCGGAAAATGAGCTAAAACGGGGGTGAATGTAAAAATAAAAGGGAAGCAACTGCCCTAGTCTAGCTGAGTCGCTAGTCGCCAATTCCAAGGCTCGATCTGCATAAAATCCTTCATCGGCTAGTCGCTGCTCAATGGATGGCCTTTCCTTCCAGCCTTCAGGAATGAATGGCTGCCACTTGGGTTTGTGAGCCGAAAAAGAAGTTCCATGGTGCTTGGGCAGGAGACCCAGCAAGACAGTCCAAGCCACTTCTGGCTGTTCCCGAATGATGCATCGAATAGCATTGTGTCGGGATTCAGTGTTTGCACACGTGTGAGGTATCCACGGTAAGAGGATGGTCACAAGTGAATTGGTCGGGCGGTTGGAGTACATTCCACCCGGATCTACTGCGGAAAGATTGGCTAATATGGCACAAACACGAACCAAGTAATCAGGGCTCCATGCTAACAATTCCAAAGCCCATAGGAGGCCACTTGAGTAGGTTCGCCCCACCACCCCTCCAACCTCCTGAGCAAACACACCAGAAAAGGGTTCATCGGTCTTTTCACTAGCTCCCTCAACTGCTTTCAAGAAAGCGTCAGGAGAAGCTTCGGCTAGCAGTGGCAAAACATCATTGAAGCTTGCCCATTGGTCAGAATCCGCTTCTTCAAGGAGCTTACTGACAGTTTGATAAGCTACAGATTCCGGCTTGCCCTGAGAGCATGTCTTGAGGGCATCTGGTTTCGCACCCATTAAGGCGAGAGTTTCAGCAACCCCTCTTCGCATTTTCTTCGAATAGCATCTTGATTGACCATAGACACTTGCCGCGAAACGCTGCTCTTTGGGTAGAGCCAGCTCGGGATCTTGTTCTAACAAAACCTGAACAGCCAATTTGCCAAATCCATCAAGCAAATCATCGGTTAAAAGTGGACCTTCAGATTCCCATAGAGCGAGTCTATCAGTGACTTTCCAATTGCCGTTACGTTGTTCGAGAATAATCATTAAGCTTGCTCCTTCCAAATTTCTCGGATTTTGGTCTGCCAGTCTTGAAACGCCATGCCAGATAGGGATTCTACGATAGACCGATCACCGTCTGTGGACTCGTCCCATCCTCCAATCAGGTTCAATGCAATTGTTTCCTTGATCGGGCTAGGAGCAATGGAGACAACTGGCTTCACCTCATCTCGCTTGAAAAAATCCTTTATTGGCTCGGAGATTGATTCGAGCGTCAGGACTCCTGCAACTGAGCCTTTTTCTTGTACCTCCTGCACGATCATGTTCCAGACACTCTGGACATTGCTGTCCGTATGAGATCCGATCAAAGACTGAATCAAGGAGGTAGTTACTCCTGTCATCAAATCCATATCGAACCCAATCAGGTGATAGCATTTCAGAAATTTCCAAAATTCATCATCACTAGGGTTCACCCCTTTGTTCGCATTGATTACATGCAATCGAATGATTTTGAGCTTATTTCTCTGTGCTTCGCTGACTACTTTTGACTGGTTAATCTTGCTGAAAAAGTCAGCGCTATCGCTTGCTCCTCGGGCAACATTCAAAATGCGGCAGACGTTCTCGCTATCCGTTTTGCTAATCGGGCCAGTCACTAGGGCGATTGCATCGCGCTTCTTTGTGAAATGGGTGCTTTTATTAAAATCTCTCCAAGCGGCTCCAATGACATCAGGCATTTGAGAATCTCTCTCTGTGAACCGGATGGAGTGCTTGATTTGGAGTAGTAATTTACATTCTTCCCCTGTGTTGTCATTTCTCGTAACGATCACTGCATCGTCAGTCTCGTATCCCCTATGTCGTGCTTGCAGGGCTACTTCTGCAATTGGCCACCTATAGGCAATACAGGGGCAGACTCCTCGGGAGAGCATCAAGGCCACAAACGCCGACTGAACACGGCTCTCAAAAGTAAAGCCGCCCCCGCCAGTGGAGAACGCGTTACTTAGCTGTTTTGCTTCGTTCAAACTCATTCCTAAATTGATGTAATTTTCCCTTCCTCCGGATCATAGCTGTAATCCGGCAGGGTTCCGTCGATGAGTTTCTGTATTGCTTCTTCGATGACGGGGAGGGGCACGAGGAACCATTCCCTTGGCTCAACGTCGAAACCGAAGCGATCCTTCAGTTGAAGGTCAAGTCGAGCTGGGTCGAAGAATTTGTGCAGGAGTTTTTCGAGTTTGGTTAGGTCGAGATTGGAGACCTTGTAGGTCTCCACGATATCGACCGCTGCGAGAAGGTAGGTTGGATCTTTCGCGGCGTTGGCGACGCGCTTTTTTACCGAGCCTTTGGTGATTCCTATCTTGTGGATCACTTTCCGGTTTTCTGCGATGAATTCATTCTCCGACTTGCTGCGGAGCACATAAACATAGCCGACGGTCTCGTCATCGGCCTCTTCTTGATCGGAGAACAAAGGCCCAAGCGTGGGATCGGTTACGCGGCGGCTGGTCTCGTCCCGGTTCAATGCCCTTTGCATCGAGCGAAGGAGTAAGTCACTCTCCGTGCCGTTGTCGAAGATCACGCGCAAACGTCGATCTGGTCGATCATAGCTGCTGATAAACGGTTCACCCCAGTCTGCCACGTAAGCTTTCTGACCCTCGACGAGGAAGAAATCTCCCTGTTTGATTTCTCCATTGTCTTGATACTTCAAGGTCTTGCGGAAACCGGAATCGAGGTCTTGCTGAAGCTGCTCGAAGAGCGGTTTGAAAATGCCAAACTTGTGGCAGGGAGTTCGCTGTGCGATCTCTTCTGCCGCAAGTTTCTCCTTGGTGGAACGGACGTGCTTCAGCTCTGTGATCTCGTCGGAGCCATCCGCTTCGACACCCAGAGCGTTGAGAAGCTCGTAGTCGCTTGCATCTTCATTGAGCACAGATGTCGTTGCAACGTCTTCTTGCACGTCTAGCAGAGTTTTCATGTCGATTTCTTTAAGAACTTCGCGGCATTCGGAGGAATTACGGAGTTGATCCAGACGAACGGCATAGAGCCGCTCAAAGATGTCGCGATTCTCTCCATGTTCCGGCAATCGTCCGTGCTCCTCTACGAAGCGTTCGATCTCCTCGTAGCCCGCGATGATGCGCTGCTCTTTCGGAGTCCGTGCTGCCTGCTTCTTGACGGTGGTATCGACGCCAAGTTCGCCGAGAAGATCCAAGTCTTCTTGACTGACTTTCTTAGGCATCCTGTTCCTCCTTTGCTTCTTTGGCGACGCGCTGCAAGAAGGCGACGCCGTCCGCCATCTTCTTTTCCCATGGATCGGCAGCCGTTAGTGACGGCAGGCGACCTTTCTCCTGTTTGAATTTCAAAGCCCGCTTGGCCAGCTCGCGAGCCTCATCGAGGCTCATGCTGACTTTCTTCGCCTCAATGACTTCCTTGATGCGTTTCAGCCGCGCCTCACTCATCGTCTTGGCAAGGATCGCGTAGGCTTCGCCGAATGGATTGATCCGATCGATGAGGTCAATATCGAGACCCTTCACGTCCATCGCGAATTTCCGCACACCATCCAAAAGAGCGGTGTTTGCGGTTGGCGTTCCTTCACCCGCATCGACCATATTTTCCTTCGCTTTCTGAATCAGGTTCAAGGCTGCGACCGCGTGCTGGCGAACTGCCTCCTGATCTTCTTCGTCCAGCTCGGGATACTTCTCCTTGATGATCTTCCCCATACGAATCTGGGTGAGTTCTTCCGGGACGGCTTCCTCATCGAATAAGCCGCGCTCGACGGTATCCTTGTCCTGCACGTAGGCTGTAATCACTTCGTTCAAGTCATCCTGACAGATGCGCTGAGCCTTTTCGCTCTTCGGTTCGACCAGACCGTTGATTTCCATCTGGATTTTCCCAGTCTCGCCATTGAAGCCGATATTCGGCTTATCCTCCTGATAGCCGCCTCCTCCATAATCGAAGCCTTCGGTCGGACCGTTGTCAGGATGCTTGGGGCGGAATTCGAAGCGTGGCGCAAGCACTTGCTCCATGAGCAAGCTGGCTGCAATGGCTTTGAGCGTATCATTGACCGCTTCCACCACCGCACCTTCCTCAGCGTCCGGCTCGGCAATTAGATTGGTAAACCGCGCTTTCAGTTTGTTCGGAGCATCGCGAGTAGATCGCCCAATGATTTGAACGATTTCTGTCAGGCTGGAACGGTAGCCGATGGTGAGCGCGTGCTCGCACCAAATCCAGTCAAAGCCTTCCTTGGCCATGCCAAGCGCAATGATGATGTCGACATGCTCACGATTGTTTTTCTGTGTCGGGTCTTTCAGTGCCGCCGAAACTCGGTCGCGTTTGGAGGCGTCATCATCGACCAAATCAGCGATTTTAAGGACTTTGCCTTCTGACGTTTTGACCAATTGGAAACCTGTGACGGGGTCGGTTCCTTGCCAATCACCAAGCTCTTCAAGGATGTGTTCCACTTCGCGGATCTTGTCCTTCGTACTTTCCCGCGAATTGACATTGGGAATGTGAATGATCGTCTTCTCATTCGGATCGAGCACCGCAAGGATCTTGTCGGAATAGCGGCCTGAGTAAAAGTGATAGCCGATGTCGAGCTGCTTGAGATACTCGTAGCCGTTGAGTTGCTCGTAGTAGGTGTAGGTGACGGATTGGAACTTTGCCTCATCATCAGGGTGAAGCACGGCCTCCGTGTCACCCCGGAAGTAAGAGCCTGTCATCGCGACGATGTGCGCCTTGTCGCGATTGATGAAGTCGCCCAAGTGCGCTCCCAGTTTGTTATCGGGATTAGCCGAAACGTGGTGAAATTCGTCGATAGCAAGGAGCCTCTCATCGAAGGTTTCTACCCCGAATTTATCGACCGCGAAACGAAACGTAGCATGGGTGCAAACTAGCACCTTGGAATCGCTATCAAGGAAGGTCTTCACCGAGTTGACTTTGCCATCATCGCCGCCCGGTGCATTGCAGAGATTCCATCTTGGTTCGACCGTCCAATCAGCCCAAAAACCAAACTTGCTGAGCGGTTCATTCTGGAAGCTGGAGCCAATCGACTTTTCAGGAACGATGATGATCGCCTGCTTCAAGCTTTGGTTCTCCAGCTTATCGAGCGCGATGAACATGAGTGCGCGGCTTTTACCAGAAGCGGGAGGTGATTTGATGAGGAGATATTGCTCACCGCGTTTTTGGAAAGCGCGTTCTTGCATCGGGCGCATGCCTAGTTCGTTGGACTTTGCGGACGTGCCTTTCTGCTCGTAATTAACGGAAATGGAGGGGACTGATTTCGAGTTAGACTTAGACATGGAAATTT
Organism: uncultured Roseibacillus sp.; assembly: GCA_937949965.1. Lineage (GTDB taxonomy): Bacteria > Verrucomicrobiota > Verrucomicrobiia > Verrucomicrobiales > Akkermansiaceae > Roseibacillus. Next base: position 3,709 of record CALFBF010000095.1, on the reverse strand, counting down.
AAGGGTTGGGTTCAGTGAGATCTGACTGTTCCAGAAACTCATGGAGCTTGGCTTGGAGGAATGCCTTATCAGGAAGCTTTGTTTTATATTCTGCTACGAGGGCAGGTGAGAGGGAGCGGCTGAGTGCGTATTCTACCACTTCATCATCCTTTGAGGCACAGAGCAATAAGCCGATACTCGGATTCTCATGCGGCTTGCGGATATCGCGATCGAGCGCCTCAAGGTAGAAGTTTAGCTTGCCCAGATGTTCTGGCTCGAAACGCCCTACTTTCAGCTCGATGGCGACTAGTGCATTGAGGTCACGGTGGAAAAAGAGGAGATCGAGCGCGAAGTCCTGATTGCCAACTTGCAGTGGATGCTCAGAGCCGATGAAGCAGAAATCTCTTCCTAACTCGATAAGGAATTTCTTGAGGTTCAGGATGAGTCCCTTGTGGAGATCCGCCTCCGAGTGATCACTAGCGAGATTCAGAAACTCGACGAGATAGTTGTCTTTGAAGACGGATTCTGCGGTTGGGTGTAATTGTGTCAACACTGGTGGCACAATTACAGGATTGAGCGCAACCCTCTCAAATAGAGCGCCTTTAAGCTGACGTTCTAAATCGCGACTAGACCACTTTTCTTTCTCAGTCATTTTTAGATAGAAAGCCCTTTCTTCAGGAGTTTTGCACTGGCTGATGATCAAGATATGGTGAGTCCAGCTCAATTGTCTCGGCAGTGCTGAGACAATTGTGAAATCTGGATAAATCTCGAAAAATTGGCGCATCCGGTAGAGATTAGGACGTGTGAATCCTCTTAGACCTGGTTGGCTTTGCTTGAGATAGGCAGCGAGTTCGTCGATGGTTTTCTTTCCCCAGCCGTCAGACTGAGTTTTGGCATGGAGGACTTTCCCTACCTCCCAATACAGTGAGACGAGTTCTTGATTGACGGCCTGCAGAGCCCGGGTGCGCCGCTCGTTGATGAGCTGGGCGATGGCGCTGAAGTCGCCAGTGTTCGCGGGTAAATCGCTCATGTTTTGACCACTCCTTTCTCGGCGGTCATTTTGGTGTAGAGGGCGAAGAGTTTTTCCAGCCGCTCGGTGTCGTTCTTGAAGCGGCGGCCGATGTAGATGCGCTCTAGAACTTCGTCATTTCGGTCATGCGCAGCGCGTAAACTGTCCGGCATGTTCTCTTGATCATAAAGCTTAGAGATTGTCTCCGGAAAGTGGGATTCTCGGGCCAACAGGATATTTTTGGCACACTGTTCCAAATCTACCTTATTTTGCTCTGTTAATTTGGGAACGGGAAAGGTGTTCCAACAAAGGTTTGAATTATAGCGCAATCCATTCCCGTGTCTTCCGGCAACGGTAACAGCCCAAACAAATTGCATCTTTGAACTAAGTAGTGAAAGATTGTAAAGCGGGGCGTCATACATTACATGTGCGAGATGAGTGATGACGACATTGTTTTTCAAATACCCTACAGGGAAGTAGTCTTTCGCATCTGAAATCACTTGGGGAATTATGATTTGAGTCTTCCTAGCTTCATTTCTGAATCGAAATTGGTGTGATCTATTTGCGAGAGATCTAGCAACATCTCCTCCCTCCTCACGGTATTCCCTCACTTTGTTAATCTTCTCTTGGACAAGTGGAATCCGGGTGGCTGCATCTAAGTCATTATCGTCAATCCAAAGGCACCACATGCTTTTTCCTGAAGTGAATTCTGAGGTTCCGGAAGCGGGGCGAATGATGTCGATATCCGGGTTTAAGCTTCGAATTATGAGTTTTTCAGATTCATCTAATCGAAGGTGCTTTTGGTCATAGGCCGCATTGCCTGTTATCGGCCTTGCTACGTTTGATATGGGTCGACTCTCCTTCGCTACGATAACGTTGCTGCCTGAAATGAGATAAGCACTTATACTTTTAATTTCTCTTTTCGAATCCCCGTCAAAGATCCATCGCTTTTGAGCGGTTTTTTGCGACAGGCCAATAATGCTTACAAAAACACCTGCGTTCTTTGAGGCATTGTTCTTCCACTTGAATGGGCGGTGTGCGAACGAAATGAAAATTCCGTTTCTGAGGATTCGAGGCCAAAGGGTTGGAACATGAGAACCCTGATTGATCGAGCTGGTCGCAACAAACGCTACAGAACAGTTACTGGATAAATAATCCGCTGCCTTCTCAAAAAATGCGCAGATATAATCCAGATTTTTGTATGGGAAATCACTACCAAAAACCAATCGCATATCGCTCTTTTGGTTGGAGTCCTGCTTTTTTCCTCCCAAATATGGAGGGTTCCCGCAAATATAAGTTTCTCCTCCTTCGTTTCTGAAATCAATCTCAGCTTGATCGAGTGTTGTCTCTAAGAGTTCTTCGGCAATATGTCTTACTGCAACACCAGAGGGGGGGCAAACACTTCGCCAATCAAGTCGGAGAGAATTCCCGGAAGTAATCCAGTTGGCTTTTTCTAGTGGGAGAAACTCGGCCAAGGCTTCTTTTTGACCGCGATACATGACGTCGCACTGATATTCGGCGATGATCAAAGCTAGTCGAGCAATCTCCGCCGAGAAGTCTCTGAGTTCAATACCTCGAAAATTGGTGAGAGGGATATCAGTCCTTCGATCAAACTCACCACGGCATTGATTGATCTCAGCCTCGATGGCGCGCATTTCCTTGTAGGCGATGACGAGGAAATTGCCAGAACCACAAGCAGGATCAAAGACGCGGATGAGGCTCATGCGATTACGGAGATTGAGAAGCTTGCGGCCATTCTCCCCAGCCTCTTCGAGCTTCTGCCGGAGGTCATCTAGGAAGAGGGGATTGAGCACTTTGAGGATATTCGGAACACTGGTGTAGTGCATCCCAAGGGAGCCGCGCTCCTCATCATCGGCCACCGCTTGGATCATCGAGCCGAAGATATCTGGATTGATCTTGGTCCAGTCCAGCTTGCCAACATGGATGAGATAAGTGCGGGCGATTTTTGAAAACCGAGGCACGGCAGGCCCAGCAGAGGGATCGACCACCCGGAAGAGCTCACCATTCACATAGGGGAAAACATTGGCCCATGAACGGATCTTTTCCTTCTCCCGATCTGCTGGCTTGGTGTCCATGGAGCGGAAGAGCTCGGCGATGATTTCATGGGTGTTCGAGGAATCCCTCTGACTCATCTGCTCCACGGTGGAGGTGAAGAGATCATCGCCCAAAAAAATATCCGTGTCTTCGGCAAAGAAGCAGAAGATCAAGCGAGCGAGAAAGTGGTTGAGATCGTGTCGGCGCTCAGCAGTGGCCCATTCGGGATTATCTTGCAGTAATTCGACATAGAGCTTGTTGAGGCGGCTGGTCGCCTTGATGTCGAAGGAGTTTTCTTTGATCGCCCGGACGGTGCTGATCCCAGCCAGTTCAAGAAAAAAGCCAAAGTGGTTGGCAAAGCCCCGGAACTCACAAGCAACAGTCTCGCCACCTTCCAAGTCCTCGGCCTGAAGCTCTTTGCCATCCGTCGCAAGGGTGAACTTCGCCTTTTGCGTTGCCGTGGCTGCGCTCTCACGTAGCGCATCGAGCGTGGCCGCAACCTCGCCCTCGTCACAGGTCTTGATATGAATGTTGCCCCGTTGCAACACACCACCGAGATCCGACTTGTTGGTTGTGCCGCTTTTGAGGCGTTTGATCGTGGTGGCCTTGTTTCCGAAAGCTTCGAGAAACGCGTATGGGAAAGAATCAGCCTCATAGGGTTGTTCA
>CALFBF010000094.1 GCA_937949965.1 uncultured Roseibacillus sp. | reverse complement strand
GCGGTTCGCCAGCGTGCCGTCCTTGCCGCCTCTGATGTCTTATTGTTGCAGGAGATGGACATTGGCCATTGTCGCAGTGGATACCTTTTTGCAGCCCAGCATCTGGCTCGCAAGATGAAGATGAACTTCGTTTATGCTCCTCAGCAACTAGAGATTGATCCCGTCCATCTAGGGCTTGATCACATCCGATTTGGGAATGGTGACACCGATGCCCAGGCTTGCCGTGCTCTGCTAGGGAGTTCACGAGAGTATAAGGGAGTCTTCGGAGTTGCAGTTCTCTCTCGTTACCCGATTAAGAATGTCCAGTTGTTCCAGCTTAACGAGCAACCTTACGATTGGTATGAAGGCGAGATTGCGAAGCCTGATTTCTTAGAAGTTGGGCGCCGTCGTGGTGCGAAAGCGGTCTTCCAGTTTCAACCCGTGCGCGAAGTGAAAGTCGGAGGTCGTGCCTTTACACGGGTAGATCTTCACGTGCCTGGCATTCCACTCAACACGTTATCGGTCATTAATATCCACCTTGAAATCAAAGCCTCTCCTGGAGAACGCAAAAAACAAATTGAGGAAATCATGGGCTATATCAAGGGGATCAAAAACCCCGTCGTGATGGCTGGTGACTTCAATAGTTCGAGCACCGATGTGAGCTCGACCTCCTTTAGCCGTTTCGCCAAAAACACCACCACCAACCCTACGAACTTGTTAGCAGTCGGTCTTTTCGCCGCTAATATTACCGGAGTCAGCCAAGCACGTGCGGCCGTCAATGGACTCAAAAATCTCCGTGATCCTCTCGCTTGGAATATCCCGGTGATTCTTCCTAATAAAACAAAATCGCTTTTCAACACAATCAAAGGGTTCCGTTTTGATGACGGCGGGCGCTTTGACTTCCGAGGCAATCCTTCTCGTTCCATGCACGGTCGTGGGGGAGAGCTTTCGAACTCAAATCAAAGACATAACGTAAAAGGATTTACCTTCACCTACTCAGTGCCACGTCCGATTGGAGTGATTGGGAAAGAACGTCTGGACTGGATCTTTGTGAAGTCATTTCTCAATTCTCCCAATGATAATAATGGTCCTTATCGCATGGCTCCTCACTTTGGAGAAACGCTGGGTTTGGTCAATTTAGCGGTAAAGGAGCCGTTCTCCGATCACCATCCGATCACTACGATTCTACCATTGAACGAGCCTCCTACGAACAAGTCGGCGGAGCGGTAAGCAGAGAGAGTAGAGAAAGTCCTGCCCGATCTACGCAGCCTTCGTGAATGTTTCTTGATACGAAGACAAAAAAATCCAGCGAACTCAAAACGGCCTTCGTGAGTTGACCTGTTAGAATCCGCTGGAGAGGGGGGATTCGGTGATGCTTTATGCAAACATCACCGAGACGACTAAGTGTTAGAACTTCTTGGAAACGGTGAAGGTCGCATTGATGGGCGCGCCAACGGTGATGTTGTCGGCGATGTGTGCGGTGGGGAAGTAGTCACGGTCGAGTAAGTTCTCGATGTTGACTTGGAGGCGGAGGTCTTCCGAGATTTCATAGTAGGCCGAAGCATCAAAGCGCACGTAACTTGGGAGAGTCGCGTTGTTGCCGTTGTCTGCAAAGCTCGAACTCTGATAAATCATCCCAAGACCAAAGCCAAAGTCTTCGTTCACCTTGAAGTTGTTCCAAATCGATACGCTGCTCCGTGGCTGTTCACGGGGACGAAGATTCGTGCCGTCTTGTTCGCCATTTAGGTAGCTGTAAGCAGCTGAAATGTGCCACCAGTCGGTGAGGTTCCCTTTGAGTTGAGTTTCAAATCCAAAGGTTTCAGCATCAATGACGTTGAATGTGCCTGGAACTGCACTAGAAGGTTGCAGAGAGCTACCTTCGATACGGAATCCTGAGAGAGTGAAGCTGAAATTATCGAGGAAGTCCCATTTGACTCCAATCTCGAGGTTAGAAAACTCATCAGGGTCTAAGCCGTCAGCAGGAGGATTGATGTCTGAGAATTGCTCGCCACTTCGAGGCAAGAACGTCTCACTATAACTTCCGTAGAAAGAAAGGTTTTCAACAGGTTTGTAGACTAGTCCGATCCGAGGAGTCACTTCCTCATCACGACGAGTGAGGGTGTTTCCGGTTTCGTTATCGAGAACTTCGATGTCGAAACTGTCAAAGCGTGCACCTAACAGTAAGTGGAGTTGTTCTGTAATCTTGATCTCGTCTTGGACGAAGAAAGAGTAGACATCTAATTCCACTTCGGTGTCGTCATTCAGATCGGTGAAGGTTCCCGTTGCTAACACATTGCCAGCGCCATCTCGGACCACTCCGTTACTGATGCGGAATCCATCGGCGTCAAAGAACTCCTGGTCATCTCCGTTAGTGCTAAAGACATTGTTAAAGCGGTTTTGGTCTGAGGAAGTATTAATGTATTCGGCTCCAATCAAAACTTTGTGTCCAATTGATCCGGTATCGAATTCGCCCACCAAGTCGCCAGAGAGGGTGAATCGGTTTCTATCGGTGCGATCGATGTAACCATCGATTTCAACCTGATTAGTCGCTTCGTTAAAATCAGATGGGAAGTAGTTGGAGTAGACCTTATTATAATTCCCGTAGGAAGCAGTGACCCGTCCTTTCCAGAAGTCAGAAAAGTTGTGCTTGAGGGTCGCTTGGAAAACATGAGCCTCTAACGTCGTTTCATTGAGTTCCGAGTCTCCGAAGGTCGTGCCCGAGAATTGGGAGAGCGGTCGGCCATTATCTCCAGAAGGAATACCACGATCAATGAAGCGCTCGTGATCGTTGTATTCGTAGCTCAGGTGCAGAGTAGTTTCTTCCGCTAGCTTCAGGGTTACAGTAGGATTGATCCCGAGCCGATCACCATCGAAGAAGTCGCGATGATTCTCAAGCGATTCACGGAAGACATTCAAGCGCACCGCCGCATTATCAGTGGCATGGAGGTTGTAATCAAATTGTCCCAGCGAACCCCCGAAAGTGTCGATAGTGCCTTTGAGCTCCCCAAAGTTCCCATCCAGCTCTGCTTTCTTAGTCACGCGGTTGAGAACGCCACCGGAACCGCCACGACCGAAGGAAAGAGCGTTCGGTCCTCGCAGAATCTCGACTTGTTCGAGGTTATAGACGGGGCGGAAGTATTGAACGTCATCGCGAACACCATCGACGAAGAAATCGGCTGTGGAGCGAATACCCCGGAAGACAACGGCGTCGCGGTGACCTTCACCCTGAGAGTTAGTAACTCCGGGAGTGTAGTCGACAATCTCACCAATACTCGTGATCGCTTGTTCTTCGATCTGGTCGTTCCCAAAGACGGTGAGACTCTGGGGGACATCGATGAGAGGGGTTTCCGTGCGAAAGGCGGTTACTTGATTATCGAGGGCCACGCCATCAAGGGCCTCGGCGGTTACCGTAGTAGGATCAAGCTCCAGAAAGGCATCTTGAGCGTGAGCAGGGTTCGTCAGGGTCACAGCCAAAGTGGCGAGTAGTGACGACTGAAAGGGGTGTGTTTTCATAGTTTTGTGCGTAAGAAAAATCGTTCAACAGCTTGAGGGATCTCTTTTGGAAAGGAAGAGCGTGTCAGGCGAGGGGATTCTTTAATGAGAACGAGTCTCAATAGCAAGAGCTACTTTGCTCTTTGACGAATTTTCACAAAAGGACTTCCACAGAGAATGAGAGTCTCAAAAAGGGGGAGTTGGCCCGTCTTTGCGCCATGCGTTCTCTCCCGCGAGAACCCCTTATTTCTGGACTTTTCCCCCTAGAGAAAGGATTCGGGCGTTCCCTTTCGCAAATTCGGCTTCCGCTATTTGCTCATCTTGGACATACATCTGCGACAGCGCGGTCCAAGCGAGGAGGTCGTTGGGTTGTAAATTGGTCGCTTGTAAACCGCAACCGATCGCTTCTTTGATTTGGCCTTGTTTCATAAGCGCCATTCCGAGCGCGTGCCAACCATCGAAGAATTCGGGGTCATGCGCGACGGCTTCGCGGTATTTAGCTTCTGCTTCGGCCAGCTCACCTACTGCGAGGTGACTATTAGCTTGGTCGAAGGCTTCGTCGCGTTTAGTCATCTCCGCTTAATTTTTAGCAGTGACGATCTCGACGTTCACTTTGTCGAACTCAGAGGTGAACCAGTGTTGAACGATTGAGCCTCGCAAGACTTGTTCTTGGGTCGAGACTGCGCGAGTGAGCCCCGCCTTGTTCTGGTCGTTTTCGACGAACTCACGCTCTTTGACAAAGACGAAGAGGCCACGATTTCGGAGAGGTTCGATGAGCTCTGCTTCCGAGAGCTCACCGGTCTTGGTCTGGGCGGCGAGGCGGAAAACGTCACTGGTGTTCGCTTCGTTGGGAACACGAGCGTTTTGAGTGAGGGCTAGATGTTCGGTGAGTTTGAGATCTTGCCCACTAGCAGCCTCCTCGAGGGTTTTGCCTTCAGCGAGGGCTTCTGTGACGGACTCGCGAGCGGCTTTGATCGCCTCTTCGAGTTCTTCCTCAGCCCGCTTTTGGATGAGGTCATTCTTAGCATCTTCTTGTGCTTCTTCGAAAGTTTTGGTGGTGGGTTCAACGGCTTCGTCCACGCGATAGAGGAGCCAGTTCTCGGTGCCTACACCCAGGATTTCGCTCAGTGAGTCCATGACGTTTCCAGAGCTCAAGTTCACAGCACGCAGTTCTTGCTCAACAGTCGTACGGGTGCCGCGCACGACACCGCGAATGTCAGCGGGGAGTTCACTTAAGGGAAGGAGCTCGGTGGTTTTTACTTCGTAGCCAAATTCTTCTGCAAGAGGTTCGAGGTCGGCAGTTTCTGCACCTTCTTCAATCTGTTGTTGGAGGACGACCCAAATGTTTTCTTCGATGGTGAGGCCGAGTTCATCAACGGCCTTCTTTCGTTCCTCAGGGGCGAGGGCAATGTTCTCAGCTTTTTCTTTATCGTCGGCCTCGACTTCGGCGGCAGATTTTTCGGCATCAGCCGCTTCTTCTGCAGGAGTCTTTTCTTTTGTCGCTGCCATCTTTTTCTTTTCGGCGAGAGCAGCGTCAAAGTCCGGACTGGCTACGAAGTAAGTGAGTTTGCGCTTGGGTTCGGTGAGGTAGCGCCCTTGGTTCTCTTCCCAATAGGTACGGACTTCTTCGTCGCTTGGAGAGATGTTTTCGCGGAAAGCGTCGAGACTTAGAGAAAGGGTGGAGAGGGTGATCTGCTGTTGCTGCGACATGAACACGCTCTGAGAGATGGGTTCGTTCGCCACCACACCAGCACCTAGGACCTTCGTTAATTCCTTAAAGGAGATGATATCACTAACAAAGGCATTGAGATCGTTCAAAGTGATGCCGAGTCCTTTCAGGCCACGATCCTTAAACTCTTGGTAGCCTTCGTCGTCAAATATGCCTTCGCGGCTCGTGAAGATTTTTTCACGCTGATAGAGATCAACGTCTTCTTGGGAAGGGATGAGACCGAACTCCTTCTTAGCACGCTCGAAAGTGGTGCGGTGGACGAGGTAGTTTTCGAGAGAATCTTCTAAATCGCCTGCACCGAGGGTGCCAAGGAAGCGAGAGATGTCTCCGTAGGCTTCGGAGGCTCCAAAGGCACCGAAAGAACCGCTTTGAGACGAAGTTTGTAGAATGCGTTGCCCGAGACGGATTTCTTGTTGAGCAGCCTGCAAGTCTTTCAGGGAGTAGGCTTTGAGATCAGTTTTGACCACAACGGGACCACTGCCGGGACCTCTTCCGCCTGAGTTACTCTCGATAAAG